>CAZANK010000452.1:0-3370 GCA_964486235.1 uncultured Prolixibacteraceae bacterium
TTATGGATGAGGTCAGGCAGGAAATGAAAGAAGAGTTGGATGCAATTGTTCCCGGCCTGTCGAATATTTATAGCGAACCTGCTCCTTTGCAGTCGTTGCTGATGAATGGCTGCATCGAAAAAGCGCGGGATATTTCAGTGGGCGGGAAATACAACAACTACGGGATTCACGGTACAGGAATTTCCACTGCCGTTGATTCTCTGGCCGCAATCAAAAAATATGTTTTCGAGGAAAAATCAGTAAGCGCCGGGGAAATAAGTGATGCCATCAGGAATAATTTTGAAGGCTCAGATCGTCTTTGGGAGAAACTGCGGTACGATGCCCCGAAAATGGGGAACGACGACGATTTTGCCGACCTGATTGCGGTTGAGTTGCTGGATGCTTTTTCGGAACTGGCCCGCGATATGAAAAATGAACCTGGCGGATGTTTCAGGCCAGGCTCCGGTTCTGCCATGTACTATTTGTGGCATGTAAAAGACATTGGTGCATCGGCTGACGGACGAAAAAAAGGAGAGCCGCTGTCTGCCAATTTCTCCCCGGGTTTAAATGTAAAAGTGAAGGGCCCTTTGTCCATCATCAAATCATTCTCGAAACCCGATATGAAAAAGATCATGAACGGTGGTCCGCTTACCCTGGAATTGCACGATACTGTTTTCCGTAATCCGGAAAGCATACGGAAAGTATCGTATTTGGTGAAATCGTATATGGATTTGGGAGGCCACCAGTTGCAGATCAATGCAGTGAACCGCGAACAGTTACTTGCAGCCAAAGAACACCCCGAACTTTATAAAAACCTGATCGTCCGGGTTTGGGGATGGAGCGGTTATTTTACCGAGCTTGATGAAGTTTACCAGGACCACATCATCCAACGTGTCGAATTATTGGTTTGAAAAAATGGAAGTATTTGTTTTCGACTTGGATTTTACCATCTGGAATGCCGGAGATACCTTTTGCAGTGAGACATCTCCCCCGTACTTCAGGAATAATGGAAAGTTATATGACCAGCAGGGGAGATGGATACGGCTTTACCCCGATGTTCTGGAAATATTGAAAATGCTGAAGGAAGCCGGGAAAATATTGGCTGTCGCTTCCCGGACAAACGAACCGGATTGGGCAAGGCAATTGCTTCAATTATTTGATATTGAAAAGTATTTCGACATCATGGAAATATATCCCGGCAGCAAGGCAGCCCATCTGAGAAATATTCAGGAAAAGGTGGGTTGCCGCTTTGAACAGATTGTCTTTTTTGACGATGAAATTTTAAATATAGAAGAAAATAAATCCAGTGGAGTGATTTGTGCCTGGATTAAAAATGGAATAACTATGAATGACGTATTAATCTACTTTGATTGATTCATTTTTAACTAAATTATTTTAAAGAAAGATATTATGAGAAATGCTTTTCAATAGGGATCAATGTCAGAGGGCTTGAAAATGAATAAAATAGCCTTTTGTGCAACCAAATCATATCAACTTTAAACAACTATAAATGAAGAACTTAATCTTATTGCTTTTGGTAGTATTCCTTGCCACAATTGCTTCGGCAAAAGAATACCATGTTTCTGTAAACGGCAGTGACCACAATGATGGTTCGTTAGTACATCCTTTTCAAACAATTTCTGCTGCTGCAAAAATTGCTTTTCCCGGTGATACGGTAACCGTACACCAAGGCACCTACCGGGAAATGGTTACACCTGCCAATGGTGGCAGGAATGACCTGTCCAGAATACTTTACAGGGCCGCACCGGGGGAAAAAGTTGTTATTAAAGGTTCGGAAGTTATAAAAGGTTGGGAAAAAGTTACCGAAGGCGTTTGGAGAGTAACATTGCCTGATTCATTTTTTGGCAATTACAACCCCTATAAAGACCCGATATATGGGGACTGGTTTGTTGACCATGGGAGGGTACACCATACCGGGGAAGTTTACCTGAATGAAAAATCTTTGTATGAAGTTACCTCATTGGAGATGGTAAAGAAACCTGTACCGGTGACGAAAGCAAGGGACCAGGAAGGGTCATTGTTTCAATGGTATTGCGAGAGCGATAACGGGACAACTGCCATTTGGGCAAATTTCCATCAGTATGACCCCAATAAGGAACTGGTTGAGATCAATGTGCGCAAAAGTTGTTTTTATCCTGAAATTACGGGCAGGGATTATATTACCGTCCGGGGGTTTCATATCAGCCAGGCCGCTACACAGTGGGCGCCTCCTACAGCCGAACAAATAGGTTTAATTGGCACGAATTGGAGCAAAGGGTGGATCATTGAGGATAATATTATCAGCAATTCAAAATGTGTAGGGATCACCCTGGGCAAAGACCGTGCATCAGGGCAGAATGTTAAACTGGGCAAACCCGCCAAGAATGGGACAACCGTTTACAATGAAGTGATATTTAATGCGCTGAGAAACGGGTGGTCAAAAGAAAAAATCGGTTCCCATATCGTCAGGGGCAATACCATATTCAATTGCGAGCAAGGAGGAATTGTAGGGAGTTTAGGCGCTGTGTTCAGTACAATTTCGAATAACCATATTTATAATATCTGGACAAAAAGGATGTTCTCCGGTGCAGAGATTGCAGGCATTAAAATCCATGCAGCGATCGATGTACAGATCAACAATAACCGGATCAATAATGCCGGAAGGGGGATATGGATCGATTGGATGGCACAGGGGACAAGGATAACCGGCAACCTGTTATACGACAATACGACAGACGACCTGTACTCAGAAGTAAACCACGGACCTTACCTGGTCGACAACAATATCCTGTTATCCGAAGTATCAATCAGGGAACATTCAGAAGGAGGGGCTTTCGCACACAATTTAATAGGCGGGAAGGTCCGGATTGAGAAGATGCCATTATTTGAGCGGGTGGAGGCTTACTTTCTGCCTCATTCGACCCAAATGGCCGGTATTAAGAGTGTTTGCGGAGGAGACGACAGGTTTTTTAATAATATTTTTATTAAAGCCGCCCATGAAACGGATAACACTCAAAAAGGAACTGCTGATTTTTGGGGGTTAAACGGATATGACAATATCCAATTCCCCATACTGGCAGACGGCAATGTTTATTACAATGGAACAAAGCAGGGAAATACCGATTTGAATTGTACTGTCCAACCTGATTTTGACCCGGGGATAAAGGTTGAAGAAGAAGGCGGACATGTGTATTTGCACATAAAATTGAATGAGGATATAAAAAAAATGGGCACTCAGACAGTAACGACTGAATTGCTTGGGGAAACAATTATTTCAGAGTGTGTTTTTGAATCCCCGGATGGCTCCCCCCTAAAAATTGAAAGGGATTATTTCGGGAACAAGCGAAATGAGGAAAACCCTTCGCCCGGGCCATTTGAGATTGAGAGCAGC
>CAZANK010000453.1:0-3365 GCA_964486235.1 uncultured Prolixibacteraceae bacterium
AAAATATCATTCCGGGTGATGGTCAAGACCCGCATGATCTGGGGATGGATCGGTGTACTGGTCATTTTGGCCGCACTTGGCGGCGTCATTTTCCTGTTTAAAAAATTCGGGAGGAGGTAACGCATGACCGGACAACTCATCGAACTGGTTGATCTGACAAAAAAATACAAGTCATTTACAGCCGTCGACCACATCAACCTGACAGTCCGGAAAGGTGAAATCTTTGGCCTTCTTGGTCCGAACGGAGCCGGGAAATCGACCACGATCCTGATGATGCTTGGACTCACTGAGCCGACAGGAGGATCAGCGAAAGTTTGCGGCATCGATCCTACCCGCCATCCCATCAGTGTCAAGGAAAAAGTTGGCTATTTGCCTGAAGATGTGGGATTTTATGACGACCGGGACGGACTGGGCAACCTGATCTACACAGGCATGTTGAACCGCATGACCGAAACTGACGCCAGAGCTAAGGCGTTGGACCTGCTTAAGCGTGTCGGACTGGACGAAGAAGCATGGACAAAGAAAACCGGCAAGTACTCGAAAGGGATGCGTCAAAGACTGGGACTGGCCGATGTGCTGATCAAAAGTCCGGAGTTGATCATCCTGGATGAACCTACTTCAGGGATCGACCCGCAGGGCGTCAGGGCCTTCCTCGATCTCATTGTGGAATTACGGGATGAGCAGGGCCTGACCGTCCTGTTCTCCTCGCATAACCTTCACCAGGTGCAGCAGGTTTGTGACCGCGTAGGTATTTTCAGGGAAGGAAAACTTCTGGCACAAGGCGATATCGCCTCGCTTTCGGAACAGACGTATGGCGGACGGGAACACCGGCTGGAAGATGTTTACAACCATTATTTTGAAGGAGGGGGCCAGCATGAAACAAAATGAAAAGCATGTAAAACATCCGTTTTGGGTAATGGTTACGAAAGAAGTATCCGACCATGTCAGTAGCTGGAGGTTCATCATTCTGATCGCGATCATCGCGTTGACGTGCCTGGGTTCCATGTATGCTTCGCTCGCCCAGTTTACAAAAGCGACCAAGGGCGCCGACGCCGAAGGAGCCTTCTTCTTCCTGAGGCTGTTTACACTTTCGGACGGAACCCTGCCCTCGTTCACCGTATTTGTCAGTTTTCTGGGCCCATTGCTGGGAATCAGCCTGGGTTTTGATGCCATTAATTCCGAGCAGAACAGGGGAACGTTGAGCCGGATACTGAGCCAACCTATTTACCGTGACTATATTGTCAATGCCAAGCTGGTGGCTTCGCTCATTGTCGTGAGCTCCCTTTTTCTTGTCCTGTGTTTGATGGTGATCGGCTCCGGACTGATCGCGATCGGCATCCCGCCGACGCCCGACGAGCTCATGCGAATTATCTTTTTTATGCTGGTGGGCATCGTTTATGTGGCTTTCTGGCTCAACCTGTCCATCTTTTTCTCGGTGAAATTCAGACAGGCCGCCACTTCGGCACTGGCCGGAATCGCCATCTGGCTGTTTTTCAGCATCTTTTATAACATGATCGTAGAACTCCTGGCTAAAGGAATGGCCCCAAAAGGCATGCTTTCCGAAAACCAGGTCGTCATGTATCAGAATTTCATCTTAAACCTGATGCGCTTTAATCCGGCCCACCTTTTCAGTGAGGCCACCACCACCCTCCTGATGCCGTCGGTACGAAGCCTGGGTGCGCTAACCATGGAGCAGATGCAGGGAGCCATTCCAACGCCCCTGCCCCTCGGTCAAAGCCTGCTGATGGTCTGGCCGCAGGTCACCGGGCTCGCCGCCGGCTCCATTTTGCTGTTTGCCATTGGCTACTATTCGTTTATGCGCAGGGAAATACGTTCAAGATAACGACGAGGCCTTTTCGAAAACGGAAAGGCCTCTTTTTTTATCCTATCCCCCATCGAATACTTGCGGTCACGCGAACGAGCACCGGCAGGGCAATTAAAAACAACGCCACAGGTGTCTGTATATGCGCTTGCGGTTATGTTCCGTTTTTCTTGAATTTTTCTGAACATATTTTCTTTTATTTTTTTGAAAAATCAGGCATTGACGCCACCTCCCGCCAATAAATGATCTGCATCGACTTGTTTACACAAAAAAAAATTGCTTTTGTATTTGCTAATCTGTTAATTTTTAGTACCTTTTCTCTGAAATTTCCGAAAGCTACAGGTGAAACCAGCCATAATAGGAAAGGGATTATTATGCGGGCCGGTTTCGCGTGTTTGCTTGCTGTTCCTCAAAGCTTCTGTTGATATCGGTTAACATTTGTACTTAACAAAAATGTTCATGTATGGACTTCCGCTACCTAAACGTCAAAAAATCGAGGGAATTTACCCTTTCGGACGAAAAAGAAAAAGAACAAGTACCGGGAAGAAGGAATTTTCTAAAGGCAATGGGGCTTGGTGCGATTGCCTGGCATCCGGTCGTTGACTCGCTGAAAACACTCTCCAAATCGCCGTTCCTGTTAAGACAGTCAAAAACCAAACTTCAGTTTTACAGGGACCATCAATTGTGCTGGGAATTGTCAAAAAAACAATTTGGGAAAGACAGTTCGCTCCTTTGCCGGAAACAAGGCGACCGGTATTGGATCCGGGCAGATGCGCTTCAGTATCCCGGTGTGCGATTCCGTTTCTCCATGAACCTGGAAATCTTTTATCAATACGGATACTGGTCTATGATGGCGGATGTCCCCGAGCTGGGGATCCGTCAACAAGTCAATTTCCTGAGCTGGCTCGACGGACTGGTCCGGTTGGAAGGGATGATGACGAAACACGAGGAACTGGTTTTGTTGAACGGCCGGGACGGCGTGTTTTGGAACGGACCGTTGCACACCAGGCTGGACCGGGAGTGGAATATCGACTTCAACGGAGAAAACAGCGTCTTGTTAACCCTTCACGGACAAAACTATCCGGCGCACCGGTTAAAACTGTCCTTGTCCCGGGATGATCAACCAGATTTTATCGCCAAACGGATGCCTCCGGGCTGCGTCGCTGAACTCGACGAGTTTCGGGCATGGCCGCAATTGGTATCCCGCTTAAAAGTAGAAGGCCGGACTTTTTTTCAGGATACAGGAAAGCTCCCCAACCTCACGATCCTGGCAGCCGGTTCCAACGTGCTTTGGGTCAGCGGAAAAAAAGGACAGTTAACGATCAGTGATCCCAATTTCGAAGAACAGGGGCTTCAATTCCGGAAATATCTCTATTATGCAGAGTATCTGAACGGCGGAACGCCAAAGGTGTATTTTTCAGCAAGCCTGCCTGAAGGCGGACAATGGTTTTCGACGCGTCTGGGCTCCTTTAAATTTGAACCTTCGGAAAAATACCCCGATTTTGAGGCATACGGTGAAGGAGGGTTCCTGACGGGCCAGGTC
>CAZANK010000454.1:0-3363 GCA_964486235.1 uncultured Prolixibacteraceae bacterium
TCAACCCTCCCATGGAAAGGAAAGCCGTCGCGGCCGACGTAGTCTTAACAAAATCCCTTCGTTTCATACGTTTCTTTTTTCAATTCACCCAGGTATAATTTGTGTACTAAACTTTATCGCGTTGTAACGTTTACCACTGGTATGCAATTCCATTTTTATGCAGTTTCATCACTTCGCAACCCGCCAGTAAAACAGCTCCGATCCCATGAATATCGTTTAAGGGAGCCTTGCGTTGCGCGTAATAATAGTTGGCTGTATTGATTGCAGTTCCCTGGCTGATATCCTTAATCTGTCCGTCAGAAGTAACCCGGTCCTCCAATCCACGCCAGCCCTGAGCAGCAATATAAGCGTATCGTTTGTGAAGCCAGCCTTCATTTACTCCCTTCGCAATCGCATAAGTGAACATCGCGGTACATGAAGTTTCTAAAAAGGTATTTTCTTTATCGAGCAATTGATGCCACATGCCGCATTCGTCCTGATACCTGCTTAAACCGACAACCTGACGTGTGAACAATGAAATAAGCGTATCCCGTTGGGGATGGTGCTCCGGCAAACGCTCCAGCAAATCAGCCTGAGCAACCAGCGTCCAGCCATTTGCCCTTCCCCAATGGGCCACTCCATGTAATTTGGTATCTTCATACCAGACGTGAAAAAACAGCCGGGTTTGCTCATCCCACAAATGCTTATTGAAGAGAATAACCTGACGGGCAGCCTCGTCCAAATAGCTTTGCTCCCCGGTCAGCTCGCCCATCCGCACCAGGAAAGGGATGCTCATATACATGTCATCCGCCCATACAGCCATTTCTTCGGGAGTACGCGCAAGCGTCCCGTCCTGAAGACGATGTTCCTTATTCAGAATATAATCAGCCACCATATCGATGTACTCACGGTACCTTTCCTGAGGGTCCAGCTTGTAGTTTTCTATGATTCCTGCGCCCATCGCCCCGCAGTCGTCCAGCATGCTGAAAATAAAACGTTGATTCATATCGTCGGCACAGATACCGGCTTCATATTGTTTCCTAAAGTAATTTTCATGATTGAAAACGAAATTCACGTTTTTGCTTACGTAATTTATAAAACCCTCATCATTAAGCGTTTCAGCCATTTTCAAGAACGCGATGTTCAACACTCCGTTCCAGTATTTCCACCCATTATACGGGCTTTCCACCCGATACCGTTCATCTACCGGAAGGTTTTCTGATTCTGAATAAGTCTCGCCGGTTTTTGTATCAATGATCCTGAACGAGCTTCCTCCTACTACGTTTGCAGCAATACTTCGCAAAACAGTCTCAATATCATATCGCGGTGAAGGATGGACTGATTGTCCGGCCGTCCAACCGGAAATCAAAAGGGAACCGATCAACAGGAGTAAATTTCGCATACGCTTCATACATTATCACTTTTAATGATTGATATTTTTAATTAATTGATTAGCTGTGGTCTGAGTCAGTTTCGTTTGGTAAATTCTTCCTGAGCCAACATGGTGGCGTCTTTTTTTACATTAAAATAAATCGACTGCGCCTTTTTCATGCGGGTATCCGCCAACTCATCATTACCCTCATAAAGGCTTACCAACGCCAGATAATAATAACCAAGAGCGTTTAGAAATGATTCCGGTTTCCCCGGATGAACGCTCTTTCCGCTCTCAAGTAAGGATTTTCCTTCCTGTTCCAGGGCAAAGATCAGTTGGTCGCTTTTCGTGTTACCGGGATCCAGTTTCTTCAATGCCAATGCCTGATAATAGTTTGCAAGTGTTGGTCGGTCTGTATGTTCCTCAGCCGTTATCCGGAGAAGCCTTTCCTGTTCAGTTGTGTTACCTGATTGGCCATGAAGCAAGGCCATTGGGTAGTAAAGAAATCCTCTGAGATTTGGGGAGTTCGGCTTTACTTTCAGGTTATCGGGATATTTGTCTGCATGCTGATAATATGCCAGCGCCTTTTCAGTATCTGAAGTCTTCTCTGCCAACCCGATCCATGCCCCCATGTAGGAATTGTGGATTCCATACTTCCCCTCCCTGTTATTGAAAACATGATGATCAAAGTATTCCACCGCCTTTTCACACTCACCAAAAGCGACCATCAAATCGAGCATGATGATTAAAAGATCATCGTTCTGCTCTACAACAGGGATCGATTGTTTCAGTAAATCCAGCCGCTCGCGCGGGGATTCGGACAAGTCCATCCTCACCTTGTCGAATTCATATAAAATCAGATCGTCGTCAGGGGCCAGGCTGAACGCCTTTTCATAGCAGGTTCTTGAGGAAAACAGATATTTTGAAACTCCCGGATAGCCTCTTTTGATGAGTCCCATGTTGCGCCATACACTCGCATTCAGAGGATTCAAAACCGAAGCTTTTTCAAAATTATCCCAGGCCTTTTGGCCATTCAGCAACCCCGCGTAGATCAAACCTAAGAAATAACAGGCATTAAAGTCAGACGGATGGTATGCGAGGGCGGTCGTAAACACGTCGATCGATTGCTTTCGAAACGGAAAGATACGGTCAACGGAACCGCCTCTGCCCTTTTCAAAAAACTCCTTTGCCAACCGTGTATTCTTTCGCTGATGATGGCAATATCCTTCATAATAGTCGATGAGGGTAGCCGGGTTGCCTTTAATCGTCCGAAATCGTTCATAAACCTCCAGCGCATCCTCAAACAGGCCGATTTCAATATATGAAAGCGAAAGCTCAATGTAATACTGGAAATCATCCAGCAACAGTTGCTTTAACAAGGTCTCGTCCTGTAAGGTGGATTGTCCGGTCAGCCTGGCAAGCTTGATCTTTTCATTGAGTGCCCAAAAATTCATCGGATCAAAAGAGAGCGCTGAATCACAGGCGGTCTCTGCTATTTGATACTCTTTTAACAGCCGAAGGCAAATCGCCTGCAGGATGAGAAGATCGGGACTCTTGCTGTTTTTTTGCAACGCTATCCGGATATGGTCTGCCGCTGTTTTGACTTTCCCGTTCAGCAGGTCGATCCTTGCTACCTGCTGGTATCCCTGCGAAAAATATTCCTGATAATGGGTTGACCTGTAAAAAGAATCGTACGATCGTTGAAAATTCCCTGAAAGAAAATCGGCCACCCCGCTCAGGTAACAAAGTCGGCCGTTATCACGGTTCCTGCGTGCGGCTTTATCCAGCAAGTGTAAAGCATCCTGATACTCCGCCTGTTCAATTTTCAACTGTGCCAATGAACAATTAGCCCGGATATCCAGCGAGTCTTTACCAAGTATGTGGCGAAAGAAAATTTCTGCGGAGGTCTTGTCCCTGTTCCGGTACAGGTATTCTCCGTAATTCCAGATTTCATCGGCCGACTGATACGCAGATGGCTCTTTTACAGGTTCCTCAGCCTCTGGCATCGGATA
>CAZANK010000455.1:0-3339 GCA_964486235.1 uncultured Prolixibacteraceae bacterium
ATCGTATGCCCGCTGAAATATGGCGAAGTGATCAAAAACTTCAGGAATACGACGACCAGTGTACCCGTATCGGCGATCCGGCTCGACCGCTTTACCTGGGTGACTTTCCCCGGTGAGTTGTTTCATGAGATCGGGGAAAAAATAAAATCGTGCACCCATGCGCCTTATCCGTTCCTGGTCGGATACTGCAATGGTTCGCTCGGCTACCTGCCCACACAGCAGGCCCACAGCGAAGGCGGGTACGAACCCTGGTCATCGCGCTTCGACCCCGTGACGGAGAAAATATTCACCAGGGAAGTTGAAAAGATGCTGACAGAACTGAAATGAAAAACGAACTCGTATATCTGCTTTTAATCACCCTGCTCGCTTCCGGATGCCGTCCTGCGGCTAAATCAGGTGCAAACACGGCCGGTGTGTATCAAAAAGGGGAATACGGTTTTGATCTGGAGTTCCTCAAACAACATGCAGGCCAGGTAGAATTGGTAAACGGCGAATCAAGGCTGGTGGTGGTACCCCGGTACCAGGGCAGGGTCATGACCAGCACGTTAGCCGGGTTAAGCGGTTTTTCCCACGGCTGGATCAATTATGAACTGATTGCCTCGGGAAAAATACATGGGCATGCCAATCCTTACGGCGGAGAAGAGCGGCTTTGGCTGGGGGCCCGAGGGGGGACAGTTTTCCCTCTTCTTCCTCCCTGGGCAACCGCAATGGACCATTCCGCCCGCGCTCGACCACGAAGCGTTCGACGTGGTCCGGTCAGACTCCACGACGATCACCCTGGTGAAAGATCTGGAATTAAAAAACTTCAGTGGAACAAGTTTTAAGGCAAAAATAACCCGGACCATCACCCTTTTAGGCACGGATGAAATCTGCAGCGCGTTGGGAATTAAAAGCGGACATTTCAGCGTCGTCGCCTACCAGTCTGAAAATCGCCTGCAAAACACGGGTGACACCTGCTGGAACAAAAAAGAAGGCGCGCTGTCAATCTGGATGCTAAGTATGCTGAAAGCCTTCCCCTCAGTCACCGTGATCATCCCTTTGCGAAAGGAACATCAAACCCCGGTCGTCCGCGACTATTTCGGGGGCATCCCGGGGTCAAGGCTGAAAACGACGGACCACGCGGTTTTCTTTAAGACGGATGGCGAATTCAGGAGTAAAATAGGCCTTCTGCCGGAACAGGTTTTACCGTATATCGCCAGTTACGATGCCGGCAATCAACTGCTCACGATACTGGAGTATTCGTTAACCGATCCGGAGGCCGCTTATGTGAACTCCTCCCTGGAGCGTGAACAGGCAGACCCATTCTCAGGCGACGTGGTGAATGCTTACAATGACGGTCCGTCAAAAGACGGACCCGGGATCGGACCGCTCTATGAGTTGGAGACTTCTTCCCCCGCCGCGCTCCTGGAACCAGGGGAAGAAATCGCCTATACCCAGCGGATTTTTCACCTGCATGGTCAAGCGGAAGATATGGAAGCGCTGGCGTTGCAACTCCTGCATGTATCGCTGGCTGATCTGGAAGATGCCTTTTCAAATTAGCACACAAGCGACTGAACACGAGCTTTAACGGGTATGTTCCGATTAAAGCCCGGCTGTCTTATCCTGAAAAACACCATCTTTGGTGATCACTACTCCGTCAATACTGGTTGTTGGTTTGGAGACCTCACAATCCATGTGCTTCGGGCCGTGTACCAGCATGTCGCGCAGTACGTTATTTCCCAATGCAACATGTACACGGTCGTGATGGTGCGTCCCGTCACTCCAGTAACACTCGTCATTCTCTTTAAATTTCGTGGTCAAAATACCCACTTCATCGATCGCATTTGCCGGAGGATCGCCACTGGCGATAAATTCCTTCAGGCGCTTCACCTGCACCGGGTCGCCCGTGTAATCCCTCACGATCCCCTTCTCTACGGTAACCCGTATTACATTCTTTCTTTTGCATCGCTTTCACTTTATTCGATACGACTCACTGAAACGAAAACATTTTCCACGCCAAAGGCCCGGAAAAAATAGTCATCACTCCATCGTTTTTTGTTGATCCTGTTCAGGTACCATTTTGATCCGTCGCCTAACGATGGACTTGCTTTCTGGCTCCATTGTCCGCCCGGGGCATCCTTCAACGGCAAATAGTGCAACTCCCCAAGAAGGTTGCGCAATGAATTGGTCAGGAGTATCTCAACGTTGTTGCTCCCCGGCGTGACATAGTCCGTGATCTCAACCCGGTAAGGCTTCCAGCCTATATCCCCTGCCACACTCCCGTTAACCCGGATCTGCGCAACTACGGTTTCCAGTTCTTCCATTTCAAGGTCATATTTCCCGTTGCCATCCGTTTCCGGGATAACCACGTCGGCGGTAAGCGCCAGCGTCCCGTTAAAAAAACAATACCCGTCCAAAAGCAGGTTCCCTCCAGTCTTACCTGTTTCGCTTGTCAGTACAAACGAAGGTTTGAAACGCTCCCGCTTGCATTCAAAATAGTCTTCGCCGATCTTTTCTCCCCTGACCGCGAAATCCCCGGTAAGATAGATTTGCTCCAGTTCGGTGCCATAGAACTTATGAAGGTTATTGTTGTCGATGTTGTTTTTATCGGCCGCTTCAAAATGACATGACAAAAGGATCGTATTGATCCCTTCTTTTACGAAAGAAGTAATATCAATGGGATGGAAGAATTGATCCCGGTAATACGGAAGGTTGGTATAGTTGGCTTCATGATCGTTCACCCTGACTTCAAATTTTTCGGCTTCCTCAATGACCACAGCACACTTGCCCGGTTTTATTTCCGAAACGAATTCAAACTGGAGGCTGACCGGCCCGTGGTAGTTCCCTGCCGTAAGCAGATCCTGCACACCCTGTACCGGGAGCAGGTCGCTCCAGTTGCCGTCGCCTTTATGGTAACGGCAGAAGTCCAATGTCAGCGAATTGGGATCCTTTCGTGTGACGGTAAAGCTATTTACCGGAATTTTAGCGATGATTTGTTGCGGCCTCGAAAGAATCGTCTTTTGCAGTTCTGTGCTGTTGTGGAACAGGACCAGTGAACCGCCCGGTGCAAACTTGTAATCGGTAATCAGATAATCTCCTTTTGCTATTTGAGAGATCGTTTCAGTCTCCCCATTTTCCAGGTTCCAGTTTTCAAGTTTACCTTTTCCCCGGATCCGGATTTTCACCCCGATCGTTTGTTCCCGGCTGGTATTGGTCAGATAATACAGCTGCCCGTTATCCAATATCCTCCCGTGGGTCCAAATCATGTCTGACAACTGACCTTCTGCAAGAATATCCGGTGGCAGAAGTTTATCCAATCCTGACTGTAAAGCTTTCAGGTTGTTTTCAATTTTCACAAGT
>CAZANK010000456.1:0-3336 GCA_964486235.1 uncultured Prolixibacteraceae bacterium
CGCCCGTAATGGCTTTGAACCTTTTTAGGTCGCCCGGGAGGTGGAACAGGAGGTTATTATTCCTGCCAATGGCGTTATTGGACGCCATAGCCACGATGAGCGATATGTTGGATAAAATGGTCAAATGGTTACATGGTTATATGGTTACATGGTCAAATGGTTATATGGTTTCCCGTTTCCGGTCTCCGTGTTCCGGTCTCCGTTTTAGACGGAGACTTTCCCGGGGATGTGCGGGTACGCCTCATAGTTGACCAGTTCAAAATCCTCGTAGTGAAAGTCAAAGATCGTGCTGACCTCAGGGTTGATCTTCATCTGAGGAAGACTCTTTGGCTCGCGCGTCAGTTGCAGCCTGACCTGTTCCAGGTGATTTTGGTAGATGTGAACATCTCCGCCGGTCCAGACAAAGTCGCCTGGCTTCAACCCGGTGACCTGGGCCATCATCATGGTGAGCAGGGCATACGACGCGATGTTGAACGGGACGCCCAGAAAGACGTCGCAACTTCGCTGGTACAACTGGCAGGAGAGCTTCCCGTCTGCGACATAAAACTGAAACAGGATATGGCAGGGCGGCAGGTTCATCAGGTGGAGTTCGCCCACGTTCCAGGCGCTTACCAGCAGACGCCGCGAATCGGGATTCTTTTTGATTGCCTCGACGACCTGGGCGATTTGGTCAATATGCCGGCCGTCGGGGGTAGGCCAGGAGCGCCACTGGTACCCGTAGATATGTCCGAGATTGCCCTTTTCGTCCGCCCACTCATTCCAGATTCGTACCCCATGTTCCTGGAGGTATTTGACATTGGTGTCTCCGTTGAGAAACCATAATAATTCATAAATGATGGATTTCAGATGGAGCTTTTTGGTGGTGAGTACCGGGAACCCGTTGTCCAGGTTAAAGCGCATCTGATGGCCGAAGACGCTGATCGTCCCGGTGCCGGTCCTGTCTTTCTTTTCCGCCCCATTCTTTAGTATATGATCCAATAAATCAAGATATTGCTTCATGGTGATCCTCCTGTAAAATGATCTGAACCGCTCCTCACAGCGGATGCGGAAAGGTACAGGTTTTCGGCGGGATACCCAAACAGAAAAACCAGTGATCCCGGGCAGAGAGCTTCATGAAATGCGTACGCTCCGAAAAACCCTACCGTCATTGCCTTTAGCGAAGCCGATGAAGCAATCTGTTGTGAATTTGAAGATTGCTTCATCGGCTTCGCCATGACGTTTTAATCGTTGGCTTTTTAGACCGGGCTTAATTATTCTTTAAAAATTTGGATTTTGACGGGAACAGTTTTTCTTTCAATGAATTCCCTTCAAAATAAACGCCCTGGTTCTGGCTGGAGGCGGCCGCAAACTGATCCCCGTCCTGAAAGCCACGCACATCGATCGCGGGATTCAGTTTTGCACCTTCTATCTTCAGGCCAAAATTACCGGTTCCGGCAGGATCATCCTTTGCCAGTTGATAATGATTGAGACTGGCGATGGCGTTCAGGAACCGGGCTACTTCGGTTGAATCGGCAGCCTGCCCGTCGAGTTCCCATTTTTCACCGTTTTTAGCCAGGACAAACGAGCTGTCGGCCGGGTATGAAAAGGTGAGCTTTTCCCAACTGCTTTTGTCCGAGCTGATCACTGTTTTGTCCTTGAACCCGTTGAGGTCGCGGTTGCATTCGGAAGCCTGCATCCCGCTGATCCGGTAAACCATGTTGTCGCCGGTCAGGCGGACGTACGATTTACCGCCCTGGGCCGAATAACTCACTTTGCCAAAAACAAGATCTGCTTCCTGCGCCTCTCCGCGGTACAGTTGAACGCGGGTGCCCAGCGAATCCGTGACCTCATAGTCTTTCCAGCGTTCTTTTTTCCCGGATACCACGCTCTCGGGCGTCAGTCCGTTTATCCCGTTAATCAGGGACCGGACGAGGTTCTGATCGGCCCGGAATTTTTTTTGATTGGCGGGGACAAACCACTGGCCGTTCTCTTTGATCAATTCGACGCGCTCTCCCTGCATCACTTTTGGGGAAACCTGTATTTTGCTGATCTGGTCGGCCTGATATTCAATCAGGTTTCCTTTGAACGACCGGTTTCCTTTTTTGCGGTCGGCCAGGTTGACAAGGATCACGGCCAGCAGGAGGGAAGCAAACAGAATGATCAGGTGTTTTAGATTGACTTTTCGAAACATGTCTTTAAGTTTTGTGTTAGATAGAATCTTGCATTCGTTTGTTCCGGATAACCCGGTTCTTCTGATTCCTGAAAATACCATACACGATGATCAGGATGAGGGGCAGCAGAAAGTTGGCGTATTTCAACGTTGTTTTCGTGCCGTCCTCAATCTGTTTCAGCGGGCGCGAAGTGATCCCTTTTGTCCGGAGGGCGATCAGTCCCGTGTCGTCAGAGAGGAAGTCGATGGCGTTGACCATCAGGTTGACATTATCCGGGTTCAGCGCGTGGGCCGCTTCACCGTAACCGTTGACGGCAAAGTCCCCGTCCCCGACAAGGATGATCCGGGAATTGGCCTGTCCTTCAATTTTGCCTTCCAGCAGGGCGGCTAACGTCAGGCCTTTCATCGGAAAATCGGTGTCACCCCATTGACGCTGCACATCAAAAAAGACAGGCGACTGTTGTTTTGCGGACTGATCCGAGCTTTTGACGAGCGACTGGAACCGGAGGGTCGAATCACCGGTGAAAGTGATCGGGCTCACAAACTGGAAAATGACCGTCTCGAGCCCTTCTGTCACCGGATTTTCTTCAAAGTTCGTGGCAATAGGCAGGTAGGGGAAAGACATCTGACTGTTAAAGGTGAAGATTCCCTGCTGTTGCCTTACCGTGATGTCACCGCAACTGGCATCGGTGACAAAACTACCTTCCAGTTCGAGCCCTTTTTCGCGCAGCCAGCCTTCCAGACCGGTGTTGACCTCAAACCCCATGCTCTGGTTCAGGTCTCCGTCAACCCGGTTCAGGGCAAGGTACAGGTTTCCTCCGTTTGACAAATACTGGTCAAGCATACGGAGATGGGTTTCCGGAACGGAGTCGCGGGGCGATACCAAGCAGAGCGTTTTGTATTTCAATAGATTAGTGGAGTCGGTCAGGTTTACGGGTTGGACTTCATACAGCACGTTCAGTTCCCGCATCGCCTGCTGGAACTCGGCGATGGAGGGTTCTCCGTGTCCCTGGATAAATCCGACCAGCGGTTTATCTTCAACGATCAGCTTTTTAAAGGCTGTTGAAAGGCTGTATTCCATGGCTGCGCCCTGCTGCACCACGGGGATGGTCTCCGTTTTGTCACCATGTTTAATCACGGCGCCCAGGTATGCTTTTTTCTGTGCGGCCTGATTTTTTTCGCGGACA
>CAZANK010000457.1:0-3334 GCA_964486235.1 uncultured Prolixibacteraceae bacterium
GTTGAAAGTATTGATTATGCCGTTGATTTGCTGAACAAAGATGACAATCTCGTTTTAATGTTCCCGCAGGGCAGAATCCATTCGGCCCACGATCACGCCATTCAATTCGAGCAGGGGATTCAGCATATCGTGAAGAAATGTGCCGATGATACGCAGGTCGTGTTTGTGGCCAGTTTTACCGATTACTTTTCCAATGCCAAACCAGGTGTTTTTATCTATACGGAAACATGGAGTGCGGCATCTTTGAAAGAGAGAAACCTGAAAGAAGAATACCAGCTTTTCTTCAGCAGCGCCTTAAGTCATCATCACACGAAAGTCTCATGATACAGTATAGCAGCTACATCGCATTCGGATTCCTGGGCTTCCAGTTGTGTAACGTGTTGATTAATTTTCTTTTTCGTCAAAGAATCCCAAAAACGGACGGTCAAAACGATGAATTACTGTCGGTATTGATCCCGGCACGCGATGAAGAAGCAAATATTGGCAATCTGCTCGAAGCCTTGCGAAATATAAAAAACGACCGGATCGAGATCGTAGTCTGTAACGACCATTCCACCGACAACACAGAAGGGATTATCAGAAAGTACGCCGAAAATGATGCGCGGGTACGATTGGTGCAGTCTGACGACCTGCCCAACGGCTGGCTGGGCAAAAACCACGCCTGCAGTCAATTGGCACATCAGGCAAAAGGCAGGTACTTGCTGTTTCTGGATGCCGACGTGGTCGTGCTGGACAATATTCTGGCCGACGTAGTTTCATACTCAAAAAGATACAAACTGGGACTGCTTTCAGTTTTCCCCACGCAAATAACAGCATCGACCAGTGAAAAGTGCACGGTACCTCTCATGAATTATATTCTGTTGACACTTCTGGCTTTGATTTTTGTCAGGGTGTCGCCCTTTCCTTCCCATGCAGCCGCCAACGGACAGTTTATGCTGTTCGATGCTGAAACCTACCGGAAACTTCATCCTCACGAGCAGTTTAAGAATTCGGCCGTCGAAGACATTGCCATTTCGAGATACTACAAAAGCAAAAAAATAAAAACCGCTTGCCTGACCGGCGAAGAAAGAATCCGGTGCAGGATGTACCACTCGCTTAAAAGCGCCCGGGATGGCTTCTCAAAAAACATCTTCATGTTCTTTGGAAATGTGCCTGTTTTGGCATTCTTCTTTTGGACCTGTGCAACCTTTGGCATTGTCCCCGTTCTCATCAATAACAGGCACTTGTCGCTGCCGTATTTGTCGGTCATGGTATTGGTACAGGTTTTATATGCCCTCACCAGCAAGCAAAACGTACTTGCCACTGTTTTATGTTTTCCTGCATATCTGTTCTTTATGTTACAGGTAATGATCCGGGCGTTGAAAAATAAAAAAAAGAAAAACTATTTATGGAAGGGAAGGAATATCTACTCCTGACGATACTCATTTTACTGAACAGCAGTGCCATCGCACAGAATAATCAGTCGATTTACCAGGCTTATGTCGCCGGCAATATGGGTCAATGGAAATCTTCGATGGACTCCATTGACGCGATTGAACGAAAAACGAGCCGGGAGGTACTCGACCTGATCAACTACCAGTACGGGTATATTGGCTGGTGCGTTGGAATTAAGAAAAATGATGAGGCAAAAAAACTGCTGAGAAAAGCTGCGGACGCACTGGAACAACTGGAAGAAAAAAGGTACAATGAATCCATGATCTATGCTTATAAAGCGGCGTTTGTCGG
Source organism: uncultured Prolixibacteraceae bacterium (assembly GCA_964486235.1). GTDB lineage: Bacteria > Bacteroidota > Bacteroidia > Bacteroidales > Prolixibacteraceae > JBCFBK01. The sequence goes on from CAZANK010000457.1 coordinate 1,726, forward strand.
GTTCGAGATTTTAATGGCCCCGCACAAGGCGCCTTTTATTGGCCCGAAAAGTCTGGGGTATGCAAAAAAATCAATAACTTTAGATGCATCAAACGCCTTAGCGTATGTACAATTGGGTAATATTGCCTACTACACGCCCAAGCTGTTTGGCGGCTCCAAAGATGAAGCAATAAAGCATTATTTGAAGGCCTTGAAAATCATGGGAACAAGCAGCGAATACAGTTCACCCAACTGGAATTATTTAAACTTGCTGATCGCGTTGATCAATGCCTATATGGATACTAACCTATACGAGGCTGCAAAAAAATATTGTTTAAAAACATTAGCCCTGGAACCCGGTTTCGATTGGGTGAAAAACAACCTTTATCCTCAGGTATTGAAAAACTTAAAGGAATGAGCAAAAGTGTATTGATCGTCGGAACTGGATTAGGCGGGCTTGCCGCCGGACTGCGACTTGCAAGCAGGGGCTGCCAGGTCTCATTCGTTGAAAAAGGCCCGCAAGCCGGCGGACGGCTGAACCAGTTAAAGAAAGACGGGTTTACGTTCGATGTGGGGCCAAGCTTTTTCAGTATGCCATACGAGTTTGAGGAACTTGTGAAGGACTGCGGCATTGAAATGCCTTTTGAATTTGTCGAAATCGACCCTCTTTACACCGTTCATTTCAGGAGCAACGGTAAAACGTACACCCTTTACAGGAATATTGAGAAATTAAGCCGGCAGTTTGAAGGCATCGAGCCTGACTTTAAACAAAGATTCACTGCGTATTTGAAAAAGTGTGAAGCGATATACAACGACACCGTTGGTATAGCAGTCAAACAAAATTTCAACAGCATCCCCGCTTACCTTGCCGCTTTAGCCCGGATAAACCCGGCGCATTTGCCGGTATTGCTCAAAACCTTCTGGGCGCAGACGGGGAAATACTTTAAGTCGAAGGAAGTCCGGCAAATCGTGTCGCTCATCGCTTTTTTCCTCGGCAGAACGCCGTTCGACACGAATGCCGTTTATACCTTACTGTCGCATGTTGAATTTACCCACACAGGGTATTACAACGTAAAAGGCGGCATGTACACGATTGTGGAAAGTCTGGTCAGGGAACTCGGAAAACATCACGCTGATTTCCATTACAACACCGAGATTGTCGGTTATGCCGGCAACGATCATCGAATCACGTCGCTAACCGACCAAAACGGCAAAATCTGGAAGGCCGACATCTTCGTCATCAATGCGGATGCAGCCTATTTTCGGGGAACCGTTCTGAAGCGTAAAAACTTCACGGAAAACCGGCTGAAACAAATGAGCTGGACTATGGGCTATCTAACCTTTTATCTCGGGATTAAAAGCAAGCTGCCCCAGGTTGAACATCATAACTATTTTTTAGGCAACAATTACGAAGAATATGCCAAAGAGGTGATGAAAAATCCGGGCACGCCCGAGAAACCTTATTATTACGTGAATGTCGTGTCAAAGCATAATCCCACCTGTGCACCAGAAGGTTGTGAAGCCTTATTTTTTGTCTGCCCGGTCCCGAACCTGCTGTATAAAACAGACTGGTCGGACAAACAGGCGATTGTAAACAGCATTATCGATGATTTTTCGCAAAGGATTGGCC
>CAZANK010000458.1:0-3321 GCA_964486235.1 uncultured Prolixibacteraceae bacterium
CAATGATGAAAAAGAAGTAATGATTGGTTCCGGGTATAACAGGACAAACTTCACCGTTAAAACTTCCTTCAAAATAAATAATTGGCTGACAGTCGACCTTAATTCAAGATTAACTGATTATCATTTAAAGGGGGCAGGTACTTCAAACAATTCACGTTTGTCGCATGTAATCCGTTATAGGCCGGTCAAAGGATTACAGGATTATATTGGGGAAGATGAACTTGGTGAATACGACGCTTCTCATTATACGGAATATAATCCGCTTAACCAGACCAATGACGATTACAAGAGGTTAGAAAACCTTAATTTTGTTTTTAACGGGGCAGCCACAATCCAGTTTTCAAAAAACCTGAGTTACCGTTTTGAAATAGGGAGGGGGTATTCTGAAAGCACAACAAATATATTTTACGGGGTAAATAATTCAAATACCTATAATTATAATAAGGAGCCTATTGCCACAATATCGGAGACCGATACTAAAAGTTACAGGATAGCAAATGTTGTAACATACCGTAAACGTGATTTCCTCCCCGGGAATAATATCATGGCGATGGCAGGGCAGGAATTAAATTCCTACCAGACTCAAAGTATATCAAATAAGGGATACTATTTTGCCAAAGATATAGATGCAGCAAGCGCTTTGGCTAATATGGCGTTAGCCGGGCTTACAGAAGCAACGAAGACATCGATAGCCCCTGACAGGAACTTATCCTCATTCTTTGGGCGTGTAAATTACGATTATAAAGGGAAATACCTTGCTTCAGGGACTGTCCGTGCTGACGGCTCCAGTTTATTTGCCCCGGGGCATCAATGGGGCTATTTCCCCTCAGGTTCTGTAGCCTGGCGTATGTCAGACGAGGATTTTATGGCATTTTCGGACCAATGGCTGACAGACCTGAAAGTTCGCCTTAGCTATGGACAAAGCGGGAACAACAGGATATCGGCAAATGCCTGGGCAAAAACCTTTTCAATTCAGTCAACCGGGATGTATATGAACGGGGATGGAGAAAGTGCATCGGCAACACCATATCTGGTTGTTAATAGTATCCTGTCTAATCCTGACCTTAAGTGGGAAACTACTGTGACAAGGAATATCGGCTTTGATTATAGTTTATTTAAACAAAGGCTTTCCGGCACCATTGAACTGTATAAAAATACTACCTGCGATTTGTTGGTACAAGCAAGTGTCCCTGCCAGCTCAGGGTATTCAACCCAATGGCAGAACATAGGACAAACATCGAACAAGGGGCTTGAAATATCTTTAAATGGCTTTATTGTTCAGAAAAAAGATTTTCAATTATCTGCTTCATTCAATATTGCATTTAACAGGAATCATATTGATAAATTAGGCGAGGTCAAAAGCTGGACGCAAACTTCCGGCGCTACTTCTTCTTCAGGGGACTATTTGATTGAAGAGGGTGGAAAAGTCGGCTTGATGTACGGATATGAAACAGAAGGGATGTATTCATTTGATGATTTTGACTATGCCAACGGTACATATACATTAAAAGAGGGAATTTCTTCGAGTTTTGACGCGGCCGGAATATCAACATTGGGAGCAGGGGTACCCATTGGGCCCGGTTTCGTAAAGTTTAAAGACCAGGATGGCAGTTTGGTTGTTGATGAAAATGATAAAGTAATTATTGGAGATGCCAATCCAAAACATACAGGCGGCTTTAACCTAGAAGCTCAATTCAAAGGTTTTGACTTTTCAGCATTCTTTAACTGGGTATATGGCAATGATATTTATAATGCAAATAAATTACAATTTTCAACTGCTCCATCCTTCCCTTATCAGAATTTATTGGATATTATGAAAAACTGTTTTATATATTACGACCCGTCAACCGGTAAGCTGGTAAAAGACCCGGTTGAATTAGCTGAGTTAAATAAGGATGCTACTATATGGTATCCCAGAATGGGTACCATACTACATTCATGGGGAGTTGAAGACGGATCGTTTTTACGGTTAAATACGCTTACATTAGGGTATTCATTGCCTGGCAGTTTGTTGAAAAAAATGAGGATTAGTAAATTAAGAGTGTATGCCACAGCGTATAATTTATGGACGTGGACCAATTATTCAGGTTATGACCCGGAAGTAGATTGTGTACGTTCTACACCTTTGACTCCTGGTATTGACAAGTATGCATACCCGCGGAGCCGCAGTTTTAATATTGGTTTAAATATTGAATTTTAAAAGGATTGTGATGAAAAAATATTTAGGATTTATATTAGCCTGCCTGTTAATTTTTACGGGCATTTCATGTGATGAATACTTAAAAACAGAATCCCTTTCGGCATTTACCGAAGAATCATCATTCTCAAATGTTGATTTTGCAACAAAATCTGTCTTAGGGATTTATTCTTGCTTGGTTAATGCTAATATGTATGGTGTTTATTTCTTTAATTATAAAATAGATACTGATATTGAATACGACTACCGTGCAGATAACAATGGATTCATTAATGTATCCCATTATGCTTCTACAGATGCTACAAACCAGATAAAACCGGTTTGGGATCTTTTTTATAGGGCTATAGAATATGCAAACATATGTATTGACAATCTCCCTGAAAGCCCGATATGGGAAAATAAAGAGACTACTGCCTCAGCCAAAAAACTGTATGGAGAAGCTGTTGCCCTGAGGGCATTATTTTATTATGAGTTAATAAGCAATTGGGGGGATGTGCCGTTTAAAACTAAATCAACCCAGGCAGGAGATGAGTATAACCTTCCGAAAACAGACCGTGATGAAATTTATGAATACCTGATCCAGGAATTGAAAGATGTGGAGGATTATGTGCCCTGGATGGATGAGACCACGGAAAGGATAAGCAAAGGGTTTGTAAAAGGCTTAAGGGCAAGGATGGCATTGGCCTATGCCGGATATTCTTTGCGCAATGTTACTTTTGAAACACGGCGTGGCAGGAATTGGGAAGAATATTACGAAATTGCCAGGCAGGAATGCCTGGAGATCATGGAAAGTGGCAAACACAGGCTGAACCCCGATTTTGAGAATATTTTTAAAGTATTACATAATTACAATATGAATTTGACATACAAAGAGAGTATGTTTGAGATTGCTTTCGGGCGGGGGATTACTGGGTCGCTAGCATATAATGTGGCTGGGGTATACTATTATACTTCTGGTGGTACCAAGTATGGCAATGCAGCAACTACTAAACCACTAATGATGCCATATTGCTATTCTTTCGACGGAGAAGATATACGAAGAGATGTAACTGTGGTGATGTATCAATATTCTACAAAACAGTATCCCACTACGTATCCGCGTTACGCATCTCCGGGGAAATGGC
>CAZANK010000459.1:0-3316 GCA_964486235.1 uncultured Prolixibacteraceae bacterium
AAAAATCTCCGGCTCACATACCGGAACAACACGACGCGTTGCAAATAACGGCCAACGAGAAAACAAAGAAACCCTGCCCCGTATGAGACCAGCGCAAAGAAAGTGACATTCATCCAGTAATGCAGTTGGTCTCCTTTGTATAACGCCCAGATCATGAAAATTTCCGGAGGAAACAACCCAAAAAACACTTCCGACCCAATGTAAATCAGATAGATCAGGAGAGGTCTTTGGTAAAACTGTTTCAGCCACAGCGCGTGGTCCTCACTGATGTAACGCATGAATAAGAAGTAAGCCAGGGCCAGGATAGCCATGTAAGCTAATCCTCTGAGGAGATTTTTCAGTAGAAACCGGATTTTTGTTTGTTCCATATTTTTCACCACGCCATGGTTTCTTGTTCCCTTGAAACCGTTTGAGTTATTTAACAAGCTGAAAGGCTGAATGTTTAGCGCTTTGCAGGATGTTAGTCTGTTTTGGAAGGCAAAGATAAAAATAATATGGAGCTTTTTATTCGTTCATGAGGTTCGCGGTGTGGCAGGCAACGATGGCCGCTGTTTCGGTGCGTAAACGGCTTGGCCCAAGGCCGACCGCAATGAATTCTTTTTTGAGGGCGAGTTCGATTTCATTTTCCGAGAAGTCACCTTCCGGTCCGATTAGGACCAGGCTGGACGGACTGTCTTTTATCTCGTCCTTTAACTGCTTTTTGTCACGGTCATCACAGTGGGCGATGAACTTTTTCCCGTCGAACCGGTCGCAAAGGACGTCATGTAAGGGGGTGAGCGGATTGAGCCGGGGAAGATACGCTTTTACCGATTGCTTCATCGCTGCAACCACGACCTTTTGCATCCGGTCGTTTCTCAGGGTTCTCCGCTCCGAGTGGTCGCAGGCCAGCGGCGTGATTTCGTCGATCCCGATTTCCGTGGCCTTTTCCAGGAACCATTCGAAACGGTCGTTGTTTTTCGGGGGCGCAACGGCCAGATGGAGGTAGTGCCGTCTTTTGCCAAACTCCGGAGTCTTTGAAATCACTTCGATTTGGCAATGCCTGGGATCGGCCTCCGTGATCCTTCCTTCATAAAAATTTCCCATTCCATCCACCAGGTTGATCCGGTCGCCGTCGGTCAGCCTTAAAACGCGGACGGCGTGCCTTGACTCCGTCTCGTCCAGAAGACAGGTGGTTCCCTGTATGTCGGGTGTGTAAAAGAGTTGCATCATTTCAAAAAAATCGCCTGTTTCATGAGGGGCCGGCGATAGGATGCCCGTTGATCATCTTATTTATACAATCGCGGCATGAACTGGAAAGCCAGTCTTCCGTCACGCGCAGAGACCTCTTGCCAGGTTTCCGCCTGGAAGTCGATTCCGACGGCCGAGCATGTTGGCATGTCGTTGTTAAACGACCTGGTCAGGTTATTGACCAGGTTGCAAACGGTCGGATTGTGTCCGAAAACAAAAACCGTTTGCACCTCTTTGGGAAGATTCCGGATGATGTCAAGAAAATCCTGGGTGGTCAGTCCCTCATACAACTCATCTTCCACTAAAATCCTGGAGACCGGATAGTCCAGGGTACCGGCAAAAATTGTTGCTGTTTTATAAGCGCGTGCGGCGGGGCTGGAAAGCATGAAGTCGGGGATGACCCCTTCTTCTTTCAAAGCACGACTTACCAGTTTGGCATCATCTTTTCCTTGTTCCCGGAGTTTCCGGGTGATGTCATCATCATACCCGTAGGGTACGGCTTTGGCATGCCTGATTATCACGATCCGTTTCATCGGTTTCTTTTTTCAATTCATCGCTGCTTTTCCTTGATTCGTTGAAAGGCAGGACTATTTCGCGGTGATTGCCGTTTTCATTCCTGCGCTCGTTTTATTCCAGACTAAATTACGTTATTTTTATCATTAAATTAAGAAAATGCTCCGATGATTAAGATAGGATTAATGTCGGACACGCATGGGACCATGAGCCCGCGTGTTTTTCAGTTTTTTGAACCTGTTGATGAGATCTGGCACGCGGGAGATATCGGTACGATAGCGCTGGCCGACGAGTTGGCCCGGTTCAAACCGCTTCGTGCAGTCTTTGGAAATATCGATGATCAGGTGATTCGGAGACAGTTCCCTGAAATTCAGCGATTTCGCTGCGAGGAGGTGAAGGTTTTCATGACGCACATCGGGGGTTCGCCCGGCCGTTATGCCCGGCAAGTGAGGAACGAAATCGTCGTCAACCCTCCCCGTTTGTTTGTTTGCGGGCACTCCCACATTCTCAAGGTCATGTACGACAAGAAGAACGGCTGCCTGTACATGAACCCGGGTGCAGCGGGCAATATCGGGTTTCACCACGTTTGTACAGCCATGCGGTTCAACATTCACGGCGATCAGATTCGTGATCTGGAAGTCCTGGAATTTGAGCGGTCATCATTCAGGTGACGTTCAACGGGTGAACGCGCAAGTCACCCAGTTATTCCGCTCCCGGATCATGCGCTTTTGGAGAAGCAGTTCCGAGGCTTTTCCGACAATGGACCCCAGATCGTCCCGGTAAAATCCGCTGACCAGGATGATGCCGTCTTCACGGAGTACCGACGCATATTTTTCCAGGTCCCGGAGGATGATATTTTTTTGAATATTCGCAAGGATGACGTCAAACTTTTGGCTTTTGAGCAGTGCGGCATCTCCGCTGAACGCCTTCAGGTTGGTAACCCGGTTGAGAGCGGCATTTTCGAGCGTGCTTTCATACGCCCGCTCATCGATGTCGATCGCGGTGACCTCGGCACAGCCGAGCATCGACGAGAGGATTCCCAGGATGCCTGTGCCGCAACCCATGTCAAGAACGGTTTTGCCGGTCATATCCAGTTCCAGAAGCTGTTCAATCATCAGCGATGTGGTTTCATGATTGCCGGTTCCGAAAGCCATGTTCGGTTCGATGATGATTTCGTAGCGGGCCTGGGGATAGGTCTGATGAAAGGGCGCTCTTACCAGACACGCATTCCCAAGCAGCAAGGGTTGAAAATAATGTTTTTCCCATTCTTCGTTCCAGTTGATGTCGGGCACTTCGCTGACTGAAAATTCTGCCCGAAACGGCAACTTTGTGATGACCTCCTCCATCTGCCCGAAGTCTTCCCTGCCGGAAGAAACAAAGGCATGAAATTCGGAGGGGGTTTCGTCAAACGCATCGAAATCGAGTTGTGAAAGATACGCGGTCAAAATTTCCCGGTTGGTCTCGCTGTCGGGCGTGAGTATGAATGTGACTTTTAAATACTTCATGCGGTTGTTTGCCAATGAATCAATAATCAATAATCAATAATCAATGAAAACCGCTAGACAAAGTTCTTTTC
>CAZANK010000460.1:0-3311 GCA_964486235.1 uncultured Prolixibacteraceae bacterium
AACATGACTTTCCAGCCACAGAAGACCGACAAGTTCATTTTCCGGCTCAGCTATTCGGACGACTACCTGCTGGTGTCGAACGACAAGTACCTGCGGTTTATCAAGAATAACCCCAACAACCGGGGTACCGGTAATTTCATTGCCATCTTTACCAGCAGGGAACGAAATCCTTATCTGAAAGAGGAAAAAAGCCTTGAATTCAGGGCTGAATACAACTCGCTGAACGGCACCCATTTTGAAGCGTCACCTTACCTGCTCTCCAGCACCGGCACCCCCTTCGTGTCGTTCACGCGGGATCATAAACACTATGCGCATTACAAAAATTACGGGGTGCTGATGAACCTCCGGTTTACCTTTGGACAGGATTACGACCAGTATTTCTTTGACCGGGTATACTATGTCAATCCCATTCCCGTGGTCAACCTGAACTGGGACATCGGACAAACCCTGCTGCCCGGCGGCAGCATGAAAAGCTCCGGACTGTACGCGCAATTTCACGGCTCCATCCAGGGACGGGTAAACATGGGCCAGGTTTTTATGAACTACATTTTCAACGCCGGCTACCTGTCCGGGGAAGCGCCTTATGACCTGCTTGACCAACCCGTCGGCTCTATGTCGCTGGGTTACGCGAAAGACCGGTTTAACCTTTTACACTTCGCCTCGTTCGCGCATAACCTATACTCCAACACGCACCTGCATGTGAACGGCGGCGGGATCCTGTTTAACAGGCTCCCGCTGATGAAAAAGCTTAAGTTACGTGAGGTCATCTCGTTCAAATGCCATTACGGAACGCTAAACCATTCCTATAACGGGGTGTTCGACCTGCCCGAATACTATGCCAATGATTTGAAAGCCCCCTACGCGGAAATTGGCTTTGGCATCACCAACATTTTTAAAGTGTTGCGGGTCGAATACGTGCATCAACTGGGAGACACCTACATGAACAGGGATTTTACCGACAACGGCGGAATTCGCTTCCGGGCTGAAATGAGCTTCTAGGAGCAGAGAGAGCATAGAGCACAGGGCATAGAGCAAAGAGCATGGATGGAGCAAAGAGCATGGAGCATAGGGCATGGGGTAAAGAGCATAGAGCAGAAAACGTCACAAATGGTACATGGTACATGGTACATGGTAAATGACTAAATGGTAAATGGTACATATAATGGCAATAGTTCATCTTTCAATGAATCACATGAAGATTTTGTAAATTATCTTGTATTTTTAAGCTTTTTAAAATCAAGAAATTGATTTTTCGTCTGATTCTCTTTATCTAAAATCTAACGATCTGTTGCTATGAAGAATTTCAGGGATAAAATAGTCTGGATCACAGGCGCATCATCAGGGATCGGCGAAGAGCTGGCTTACGCGTTTGCCAGGGAAGGAGCCCGCCTGGTGTTGTCGGCCCGCAACCGCGAAAAGCTCGAACAGGTAAAGGCCAACTGTCTGAAGTCGACCTCCTCCTGTTTGGTTCAGCCGGTGGATCTTTCCGAGACCGGTCAACTCGAAGCGGCGGTGAATGCCGTTCTGGAAAAGACCGGACGGATCGATGTATTAATCAATAATGCCGGACGGCCCCAACGTTCGCTGGGGAAAGAAACGCCGCTGGAGATCGACCGCGGCATCATGGAAGTCAACTTTTTCGGTCCGGTTGCTCTGACGAAGCTCGTCCTGCCGCACATGCTAAAGAACGGGTCAGGGCATATCGTCGTCATCAGCAGCATTACCGGCAAATTCGGGGTCAGGATGCGTACCGCTTATTCGGCCTCCAAACACGCCCTTCAGGGGTATTTTGAATCGTGGCGGGCGGAACTGGCTGCCGAACCTGTCAAGATAACGATTGTCTCACCGGGATTCATCAGGACGGAGATCTCCCAAAAAGCCGTGACAAAAGACGGGTCTCCCTATCAGAAAATGGATGAGGACCATGCCAATGGCATGGCCCCGGCCACGTGTGCAGCAAAAATTGTGAACGCGATCAAAAGGGAACGGAAAGACGTGCTGGTTGGGAAAAAAGAACTCATCATGGTCTATATCCGGCGTTTTATACCGGCATTATACCACCGGATGATCACAAAAATCAACAGCTAATGGAGACAAAATCTGAACGGGAGAACAAAAAGGCTGACCGGATGAACATTTGCGGCATTCAGCAAATCGGCATCGGGGTAAAAGATGCCCGGGAGGCCTGGAAGTGGTATCGGCAGGCCTTCGGGATGAACATCCGCGTTTTTGAAGACACCGCGATCGCCCGGCTCATGCTGCCCTATACCAATGGGGCAGTCTGCGAGCGTTACGCGGCGTTGGCCATGAACATGGAGGGCGGCGGCGGCTTTGAGATCTGGCAGCATACCCGGATGGACCCCAGGCCTCCGTTGTTCGAGGTGCAGCTTGGCGATACCGGCATCTTTATCTGCAAAATGAAGTGCCGAAACATTCAAAGGGCTTTCAGGGAACACCAGTCCGCGGGACTGACCATCACCGGAATGTTAAGCACGGATCCACAGGGTCAGTCTCATTATTACCTGAAGGACCCCTTCAGCAACATCTTTGAAATCGTGGAGGAGCCGATTTGCTTTATGAAGCAAAAGTCGCTGACCGGCGGTGTGGCCGGAGCGGTGATCGGCGTCTCGGATATTGAAGAAGCGAGAAAGGTCTATTCCGGCATCCTTCAGTATAACCGGGTCGTCTACGATGAAACCGGCCGGTTTGACGACCTGTCGGGGTTACCCGGCGGAAACGAAAGATACCGGCGCACCCTGCTGAAACACGACCCCAGGACAGGTCCTTTCAGTCAATTGCTCGGACCTTCCCAACTGGAATTGATCCAGCCCCTGGAACGTACCCCCCGGAAAATATTTGAGGACCGGATTTGGGGAGAACCCGGTTTTATCCACCTCTGCTTTGACGTGACGGGAATGGACGATCTGAAAAATACATGCGAACAAAAAGGGTTTCCGTTTACGGTGAACAGCGCCGACAGCTTCGATATGGGATCAACAGCCGGACATTTTTCGTATATCTCTGATCCCGACGGTACCCCCATCGAATTCGTGGAGACACACAAACTCCCCATTATCGAAAAGCTGGGCTGGCACCTGAATCTGAAAGGACGCAGTTCAAAAAAACCGCTCCCCCGCTGGATGGTCAAAACCCTGATATTCAGTCGTGTCAAAGACTGAAGCCGAAACCTTAAAGATTAACGTTCCTTAACGATGTTTGACGATGCTTAACGATTTTGTTCCCTATCTTTGTCGTGTACCTTTTCAAGAAGCAGAATCGTTTTTTTTTCATAGTTGTTATAAAGTTGGTCA
>CAZANK010000461.1:0-3311 GCA_964486235.1 uncultured Prolixibacteraceae bacterium
TGAAACTGTGGATTTACGATGAAAACTCCTTTCCCAGCGGTTTTGCGGGCGGACATGTGAACGAACAAATGCCGGAGTCTTACAATCAGGGTTCTTCCCTGTCGGCAGTGGCGATGAACAAGCTTTCCCTGGATGAAAAACAACGCGTGAAATATGTTTTTAAACAGGAGGACGGGGGATGGAAGGATATCACTGCATCTGCTGCTGCGGCGAATGGTTTGGCCGGAGACTATCTTGTTTTTACGTTGCATGATTTTCAGAAGTCGAAATGGTATGGCGGTTATTCCTATGTCGATCTTTTGGTGAAGGGTGTGACCGAGAAGTTTATTGAAGTCACTTATACCGGCTATAAAAACGCGGTCGGCGAAGATTTTGGGAAGACCATCCCCGGCGTTTTCACGGATGAGCCCCACACCGGCGCGGACGGGTATGGCAGAATACGATGGACACCCGATCTCGCGTCGCATTTCAAGGAGATGCATGGTTATGATTTTGAGTCGAACATCGTGGGGTTGGTGGAAGAAACCGGCAACTGGATGAAATTGAGGCATGATTACCAGGCGGTCATTCTTGATTTGTTCATTGAACGATGGTCAAAACCGATGGCTGCCTTTTGCCGGGAAAATAACCTGCATTTTACGGGTCATTACTGGGAACATGGCTGGCCAGGCCTTACCTATGGCCCGGACAATATGGCGATGTATGCCTACCATGATATGCCGGGAATCGACCTTCTTTACAATTCCCAGGTCGAACGTCCCGATCAGTTCGGGAATATCCGCAGCGTGAAGGAATTATCGTCCGTGGCAAACCAGTTTGGGCGCCCGCGTGCGCTTTGCGAAGCGTATGCCGGTTCAGGCTGGGAATTCCGCTTTGACGAGATGAAGCGTTCGGGCGACTGGGCCTTCGTATTGGGCGTCAATTTTTTGAACCAGCACCTCTCCCTGGTCTCCCTGGCAGGCGACCGGAAACATGATTATCCCCAGTCGTTCGGGGCACATGCTCCTTACTGGGAACAATACCGTTACCAGACCGGTTATTTTGGCCGGTTATCAGCAGCGCTCTCCGCGGGGAAACAGGAAAACAGGATATTGGTACTTGAACCGACCACGACCGCCTGGATGTATTATTCACCCCGGAATGAGCAATCCAATGAGCGTTTCAGCAAGATCAACCCTGCTTTCCGAAGCCTGCTCGGTCTTCTGGAGAAAGAACAGGTGGAATACGATCTGGGGTGTGAACATATCATCCGGGACTACGGTAAAGTCAGGGGAAAGGAATTCCTTATTAATCAGCGTAGTTATGATGTGGTGATCGTTCCCGACGTCATGGACAACCTTGAAGAACCGACTTTTCGTTTGCTGCAGAAATATGTTTCAAACGGGGGAAGGGTGATCCAGTTGGGTGAAGGTGCAAAATTCGTTGCGGCGGTGCCTTCCGAAGAACTGACTGCACTTACCCTGCAAAAATCATGGATGAAATATCCGGCGCTGACGCTCCCGGTGATCGACGAATTTTTGCGGGCAGATGATCTCCGGATGAACGTGAAGGAAACGGGTGGCGAGTTGTACCACCACCGCCGACGGATGAAAGACGGACAGGTGATCTTCTTCTCAAACTTCAGCCCCGGTCATGTTTCGGAAGCAGAAGTGACGGTAAAGGGAGCATCGGTGGAAGAGCTGCGCGCCGCGGACGGTAAGGTTTATCCGGTCGCGTATCAGAAATCCGGCGATCACGTCATTTTCCCGGTGAAGTTATATCCGTCAGGGAGTTTGATGGTTTACGTGCACGATGAGAAAGTGGTGGACCCGGCGACAGAAAATCCCGTGACGCGCGTCCCTGTGCCCGGCTCCGAAACAAAAATTTCCAGTCTTGGGCCTAACGTGATGACCCAGGATTACCTGAAACTCAAAATCGGGAACGGCCCGGAAACGGCGATGTATTTCCGGACGGCATCCGATTCGGTATACCGGTATTTTGGCTTCCCTGAGGGGAATATCTGGTTCAAATCGGTACAGTTTAAAACGGAATTCCTTGATCGGGACAAGAATTATAAAAAAGGCGACAGGTTCGAGGTGGTTTACGATTATGACATCGAAAAAGGAGTTGATTATACAGGGATGAAACTGGTGGTTGAAAGGCCCTGGCTATACACGGTGTCGCTGAACGGGACAGTACTTCAACCGGAAGAAGGAGCGTCATGGCTTGATCCGGATTTCCAGACCTTCAATGTTGAAAAATTCCTGAAAGAAGGAACTAACGAAGTCCGTCTTGTCGCTGATCCTTTTCGCGTGCACTGCGAAACCGAACCCGTATACCTGTTGGGTAACTTTGGGGTTGAACCGGTTGGCCGGGGATGGAAACTGGTTGCGCCGAAACCGCTGACTTTCGGATCATGGAAAGAACAGGGAATGCCCTTTTACGGACACCGCGTGGGCTATTCAAAGACCATTCGGGTTGACAAGCCCGGACTTTTTGAGATTGAACTTCCCTCATGGAGCGGGACCGTGGCTTCGGTCCGGATTAACGGGACGGAGGCCGGGATCATCCAGACAGAACCGTATCTGTTCCGGACAGAATTGCCTCAGGGCGAAAACACCATCGATGTGATCGTCATCGGGAGCCTGAAAAATACGCTGGGGCCCCATCACGGGGATTTGAAAAAGGGAGTGGTCAAACCGGATCTTTTCCGGGCCGCCCCGGCGATCCAGCCGGCAGGGAGTGCCTACCAGATGATCGATTATGGGCTCATGGAAGATTTTAAAATATATGCCCTTTCGACAGGAACAGCCGGACAAAAATAATGATCCTGCAACATTAGAAACAACCGGTCTCTCAGGCTGGCAGGATCGGTTGTTTTGACGGGCGGTGTGCTTGTATCTTTAGCAGGCATTGCCTAACTTAGTGCGTTAATCTAAGAAAGAAAAGCGGCAACTTATGAGATTATTCTTTATGACATGGATTGTTTGTTTGTCCTTTTTGTCAGGCTGTACCAATTTTTCGGTGAGTGAGGTCGCTGTTGAAAAGTTGCGCTGTGAATACAGGACTGATCCATTGGGTATTGAGACAAGTAATCCCAGGTTGAGCTGGGTCATCCGGTCGGACATTCGGGGTCAAAAGCAAACTGCATATCAGATTATCGTTGCAGGCAGTCCGGATGGGCTAAGCAAGGATGAAGGCAGGATATGGGACAGTAAAAAAGTAAAATCTGACCAGTCCGTTCAGGTGGTTTTCAACGGGAAAAAGCTGGAATCAGGAAAACGGTATTACTGGAAGGTGCGGGTGTGGGACAGGAAAGGGCGGCAGTCAGA
>CAZANK010000462.1:0-3309 GCA_964486235.1 uncultured Prolixibacteraceae bacterium
GGCAGCAGGTCAAAGAACAGTACCAACCGCTGCCGCCGATCCCGGATGCCCCGGATAAAACCCGCAAAAAATAGGGATCGCGGTCTACCACTTCGTGAGGGTGACGTTCCTGAACTGAACCGCTTTGCCCTCGCTCTGAAGCCCAATGTGTCCCTTTTTTACCCGGTTGGTGCCGGTGTTTTGATGGGTTCCGTTGATATACACGTTGATCACCCCGTCTTTTACGGAGATGTCGGCTTCATTCCATTCGCCGGCAGCTTTTTCCGTGGATTCGTGTTTTTTGGCGATCACCGGAAATTTTGTCTTCGCTTTGCCGGGTGCCGGCTTGAATTCGCTCAGCTCGGAACCACCCAGGAGCACAAAGTCACCGGCTTTGCCTGCCGCGAGCTGGCATTCAATGCCATTGGGGAAAGGATTTTGGGTATCTTCGATCAGCAGGAATATGCCGCTGTTTGATTCGCCTTCGACCCACCTCCATTCCACATGCAGCAGGTAGTCGCCGTATTGTTTTTTGGTATACATGTATCCCAGCGGTTGCCCTTTAATGTGAATCATGCCATTTTGCACTGAGTATACCTCGCTTGCAGGAACGGAATTGTTTTCCACAACAAAATCCCAGTTTGAGAGATTCTTACCGTTGAAAAGCTTCTCGGGTTTCTGCGCGTTGGCTGTCCCGAAAAAAAGAAATACAGCCATCATCAAAGTCATCAGTAGTCTCATCGTTCTTATTTTTTCCGTTTTTACAAACATACATAAAAATCCGACGTGCACATCATCTTCCGGTCAGTTGCAAATAATTCACCTTGGTGATCTGGTAATGGGTCAGCGCATCAATGTGTTGATTGTGCGACTCCTGGTATTGGGCCTGGGCTTCCAGCATGTCCGAAACCGGAATGAGGCCTGCGTCATAATGATCGCGGTTCACTTTCAGGTTTTCTTCAGCCTGCCGCACTGAGGTCTCCCCAAGCAGGACCTGTTTCCAGGCTTCGTCGAGCGTGTTTCGGGCCTGCTGCATCTGGAGCAGCAACTTTTCGGTGCTGTCGTCTACCCTGTTTTGATGTTGCTCCTCCTTCAGGCGGCGCTCCTTCAGCTTGTGTGAAGCTTCCCACCACCCGGAGAGGGGAACCTTGACGGTGCCGAATACCCCGCCATACGAATGGCCCTTCTTGTCCATCACGTCCAGATATAAAGCGCTTGCGCCGACGCCGACTGTTGGCAGGTATTCACCCCGCTGCATTTTTGTCTGGTATTTTTCGGCTTCCGTACTTTTTTGCAGCATCTGATATTCAACCCGTTTCAGGAGTGCCTGCTGATGATCTGTGTACAGCCGTTGCGGAATGGTAACGCCGGGGATCGTATCTCCGAACGTGACCTCCGCATCGTAGGGAACACCCATGTGCTGACAGAGCGCCATCCGGGCGAGCTCAATTCCGTTGGCCAATTTGAGCCGGTCCATTTCCAGTTCGTTTTGCTTGAGTTCGACCTTCAGCAGGTCATTCCGGGTGATGAGTCCGGCTTCATACGCATCGGCCACTTCCCGATGAAGGGTATCCACCATTTGAAGATATTGCTCCAGGGTTTTCATCTTTTCATTCAGGGAAACAATTTGCCAATACTGGATTTCTGTGTCCAGGATGATCTGGTTCTTTGCCGAAGCGAGTTGCAGTTCCCCGACCGTTATCCCCAGATTGGCCAGTTTATTGCCGGTCGATATTTGTGATCCGGCAAAGACCGGCTGGATGGCTGTGGCCATGCCGATCGTTCCTTTCTCGAGCAAGGAGAAATTTCCTCCGGGGAAGTAGGCAAATTGGCTGGCTGCAGGCAGGTTCGCCGGATTCCCGTCATATACCGGCAGATTGCCCCCTTCGAGTTCCATTTCCATGAGGGGTTTGTCGAAGCGGAAAGCCAGTGCACTGGCTTCGACCTGCGGGAAATACCTGGTCAGCGCTGCCTTTTTTACTTCCTGTGCCGACGCCACTTCAAGCTTTTTATTTTTTACCGCGGCATTGTTTTGCAATGCCCATGTTTTGCATTCATCCAGCGTGTAACTTTTTTGAGCCATCAGCGCGGGACTGGCCAGTATCAGGATGAGCAAAGTCGCGATCGAGGGTTTCATCTTGCTTTGGTTTTTAAAAGGTTCTTCGGTCTTTACAAGATCTGTTTTTCTGAAAATAAGCCAGTAAGCCACCGGAAGGATCAGTACCAGTAATACCATGGACGTCATGGTCCCGAAGCAAATGATGGTACCCATTGGCGCCCATAAGGAGCTGTTGCTGATGATCATCGGGACCACGCCCATCGATGCGGCTGCCGATGTCAGGAATATGGGGCGCATCCGTCGTTTGCCGGCTTCCATGGCGGCCTCCAGCGCCGTCTTTTTATGGACGCGACGGAGCTCTTCGGCATAATCCAGCATGATGATGCCGTTGCGGACCAGAATGCCGATCAGACTGACAATACCGAGTAAGGACGTTAAACCGAATTCTTTTCCCATGATCAGGATTCCCGCCACGGCACCGATAAAACTGAGCGTGGCTGAACTCAACACCAGCAGGGCCAGGTTGATTTTTCGGAAGTGGAAGACCAGGATCATGACGATGATCAGGATGGCGATGAGCAGTCCGCTGACGATCGGCGGCAGGTTTTCAGCATCGGTTTCATGGGCGCCACCGTACTGGATGTGTAATCCCTCAGGAAGGTCCATCTGATCAGCGATTTTCCTGACCTCCCTGAAAACCTTGTTTGTATTGGCATCACGGGTCACATCACCCACTACGCTGATCGTCCTGACGCCATTGCGGCGAAATATCTTTCCCGGTGTCCAGTCAGCTTCGACCCGGGCGATTTGCCGCAATGGAACGGAGACTCCGGGAATCAACGAATGGATGTATTCATTTTCAAGATCGCCGAATTGAGGTTCACCTTCCCGTTCCGACCGTAATCGTACAGAGAGGGGATAATCATTCTCCCAAAGGGTGGTGAGCGGCAGGCCATCAAACCGGATGGCGAGGTTGGTAGACACAGTTGTTTTATTGATTCCCAGTCGGTTGGCTTCGATCGGGTCGAGATGAACCCGGGCGCCGGGCAGCAGCTCTTCCTCATTCGTGTGCACCCAGGTCAGGTTGGCTACCTTTTTCATTTTTGCGGACAGCGAGTCGGCAGCCGTTTTCAGTTGTGTCCGGTCATCCCCGAAAATCCGAACCTCGATGGGAAATGCCGCCTTCTGGTAATCAAGCTGCTTGAAACGAACGTGCGCGTTGGGGAAGTGCCCGGCATATTTGGGTGCATATTCATCGAGCATATCGACTG
>CAZANK010000463.1:0-3286 GCA_964486235.1 uncultured Prolixibacteraceae bacterium
CTCTTTTCCCAGCGTGGTTTTTCCGCTTCCCATATAACCGATCAGGTAGATTCTCATCTAAAACAGCGTCATCTGGTTCGTATCTTCATCTTCTTCAGCCGGGCGTTCCACCTCAAAGGGAACATCATCCGGCCCCGTCACCCCTTCAGCACCCTGCCCGTCATCTTCATCCTGAACAACAGGCTCCAGTTCCTGAATGTTCTCCACCTCATAGTTGGTCAGCCGTTTTCCCCTCGCCTTATAGGATTTAACGCCAATAAAGTCGGCAACTTCCACGATTTCAGATACCCGTTCCGCATTTCTCCCTCCAAAGCGAATCTCAAAACGCGGATACCTGATCCAGGTAATCTTCACCAGCTTATTCTCCGGGTTTTCTCCGATGAACCCGATCCGTTTCCCTGCGATGTCGTCAATTTCGAATCTTTTCACATAGAAGTAACGCTGTTCGGCATCATAATAAACCGCCGAAATCACCTTCCCTGGTCTGTACTTCTCGATCGACAGGATATCCGGATCAAAATGATTGGACAGATCGAAATTATACAGTTGGTATTCGCCATTCTTATAGATGACCAGGATTTGATCTTCTCCCTGGAATTCACCCAGGAAGTTACCCCGGCCGTCCGAATTCAGCCGTAAGACATCCGGGTCGAACCAGATCTTACGTCCTCCAAGGGTCGAAATACCCTTCTCCTTGAGAACGATCCGGTGAATCTCATACTTGGTCAGGATGTTTCCCATCGCATCCCGGCCTTTAATGGCAAGATCTCCAAAATCAGTCTCAAACATCAGGCGTTTCATCCGTGCACGCGGCTTGAGCGTCACCCTCAACACTTCGGCCTCCCCATTCGGGTTGGCACTGAAATACCAAATCCGCGATCCGGGCTTACCCCGCGTCAGGTCATATTCCTTATCCCGCGTCACACCCGTCACCGCAAACCGCTTCATATAGAAATGGCCCTGCTTGCCGTCCCGGTAAACCACGTTATAAATCGTCCTCCTGTCGTTCTTTTTGAAAACAGCCAGGTGCTCGGTGTTTTTCCCGATGAATGCCTTTTCGCTGACCTTGGTGATAAAATACGTCCCGTCCTTCCTGAAAACAACGATATCGTCCATATCAGAGCAGTCGCACACGTATTCTGCCTTCTTCAGTCCCGTGCCCATGAACCCTTCTTCCCTGTCGATATACAATTTTTCGCTGGCCACAGCGACCTTGGCCGCCACAATGTTGTCAAAGTTCCGGATCTCGGTTTTCCGGTCCCTGCCTTTTCCAAATTTATTTTTGATCCGTCCGAAATAACCGATGGCATAATCAATGAGGTGCGCCAGATGATCGTCGATCTGTTCAATTTCAGCAAAAAGCGACTGGATGTAGTCGGCGGCCTTATCCGAATTGAACTTCAGGATGCGTGCCATCCGGATCTCCATCAGCTTCAGGATATCCTCACGGGTCACTTCCCTGATCAGCTTCGGTTTCCATGGATCCAGACGCTGATCGACATGGGCCACCGCCTGATCCATATTCTCCGATTGCTCAAACGCCCGATCCTTGTAGATCCGTTCCTCAATGAAAATCTTTTCCAGGGAAGCAAAATGCAGGGATTCCTGTAATTCGGCTTTTTTAATCTCCAGTTCCAGTTTCAGCAGGGAAACGGTCTGACTGGTATTTCTTTTCAGGATATCCGTGACCCTAAGGAAGAGTGGCTTGTCGTTCTCGATCACGCAGGCATTGGGCGAAACAGATATCTCACAATCGGTAAAGGCATAGAGCGCGTCAATGGTCTTGTCGGATGAAACGCCGGCTGCCAGATGAACCAGTATCTCGACTTTGTCGGAGGTATTGTCGTCAATACGCTTGATCTTGATCTTGTTCTTTTCATTGGCCTTGATGATCGATTCGATCAGGGAAGTCGTCGTCCTTCCGAAGGGAATCTCGGTAATCACCAGGGTTTTCGGGTCCTGTTTCTCGATCTTTGCCCGGATTTTGATCGCGCCTCCTCTCAGTCCGTCGTTGTATTTCGACACATCGATCGCTCCTCCGGTCGGAAAGTCGGGGTACAACTCAAACTCCTCGTCTTTCAGACAAGCTATGGACGCATCAATCAGCTCATTGAAATTATGAGGGAGAATTTTGGAAGCAAGACCTACCGCAATTCCTTCCACACCCTGGGCAAGCAACAGCGGGAACTTGACCGGAAGTGTGACCGGCTCCCTGTTCCTCCCGTCGTACGAAAGCTGCCAGTTGGTCGTTTTGGGATTAAAGATCACTTCCAGCGCAAATTTCGATAGCCGTGCCTCAATATACCGCGGAGCTGCTGCACTGTCACCCGTCAAAATATTTCCCCAGTTTCCCTGCGTATCGATCAGCAATTCCTTTTGTCCCAGTTGCACCAGGGCATCTCCGATCGATGCATCTCCATGCGGATGGTACATCATCGTCTGACCAATGATGTTGGCCACTTTCGTGTAACGACCGTCGTCCATTTCCCGCATGGCATGGAGGATCCGCCGCTGAACAGGTTTCAGCCCGTCATTGACATACGGAACAGCCCGTTCCAGGATCACATACGAGGCATAGTCCAAAAACCAGCTCTGGTACATCCCTGAAAGATAGGTCACATCGCCTTCTCTTTTTTCTTCCGGCCCCTCCGGTTCTGTTTTAATCGTTTCTTCGCTCACTGCTTTATTTCTTCGTTACTGTAAAAATTCAACGGCCTCTCACACCTCATCCTTCTCCACGTGCAGGTTCTCTATGATGAAATCCTGCCGGTCGGGGGTGTTTTTACCCATGTAAAACTCGAGCATCTGGGCAACTGATTCATGTTTTTTCATGATGATCGGTTCCAATCGCATATCACGCCCGATAAAATTCTTGAATTCATCCGGTGAAATCTCACCTAACCCTTTAAACCTCGTAATCTCGACCCCTTTACCAAGCTCGTCGATCGCTGCCCGTTTTTCTTCTTCCGAATAGCAATAAATGGTTTTTCTTTTATTTCTTACCCGGAACAAAGGCGTTTGCAAAATATACAAATGCCCTTTCCGGATCAGTTCCGGGAAAAACTGGAGAAAAAAAGTAATCAGCAGCAGGCGGATGTGCATACCGTCCACGTCGGCATCGGTCGCGATGACCACCTTGTTATACCGCAGGTCATCCATACTTTCCTCGATATTTAACGCGGCCTGCAGCAGGTTGAACTCTTCGTTCTCGTAAACCACTTTTTTCGTAAGCCCATAGGAGTTCAGCGGCTTTCCGCGAAGACTAAAAACGGCCTGCGTGTTCACC
>CAZANK010000464.1:0-3281 GCA_964486235.1 uncultured Prolixibacteraceae bacterium
GAAGCACACCAGGTCATGCTGCGCCGGGCAGTGGATTTATTTTACAGGAAAAATTTGTAACAAAAAGATCCCGGCTTTTTTGCTTTTCCGGTTTCTTCGTTATTTTTAAGCAAAATTACGGCCACTTATTTTGACAAATTAATCATGCTTATCAGACTCCGTTTAAAGACTGTGATCATGCTGTTAAGCTTATACGCCTTCCCATTCACCATACAGGCCCAGAATAACGTGCATCCCGATGCCCGGTATGCCGAAGGGGAACTGGTCAACCAAAAAGCCAACGGATTCAAGGGGATCTGGTACATGAACCAGCCCTCCAATGATGAGTATGTTTATAAGTACAGCGGCGGAATGGCCGTTTACCCGGCCAATCACCGGCCGTTCGCCATCTATTCAAAAAAAGCGGACAAGACCTTCTTCTGCTTTGGAGGAACGAACGATCAAAACAGCACACTGCTGCACAATGTCTCATCCTTTGACCACAAGACCGGACAGGTGGCTAATCCGACCATCGTGCTGGACAAACAAACTACCGATGCGCACGATAACCCTGTCATCTCTATGGATGACGACGGGTATATCTGGATCTTCTCCACCTCGCACGGAACAGGACGTCCTTCCTATATCAGCCGGAGCACCGGGCCGTACAGCATCGAAGCATTTGACCTGATGAAACCCACCGAGATAATTGACGGAAAGGAAGTGCCTTTTACCAACTTCTCATACTTCCAGGTTTATCCTGTCCGGGGAAAAGGCTTTATCGCCCTGTTCACCAAATACATAAAGGGACGCAGGGTAATCGGCTGGAATACCAGCAGCGACGGCGTGAAATGGAACGAATGGAAACAAATTGCCAACTACGGCGAAGGCCATTACCAGGTCAGCGACTGTAACAACAGCAAGGTGGGCGTGGCTTTTGATTATCATCCCAAAGGGAAGGGACTGAACTGGCGCACGAATCTTCAGTACCTGGAGACCAAAGACTTCGGTAAAAGCTGGCAGACAGCCTCGGGCGAAACCGTCAAACTTCCCCTTACCGGCATTGAAAATCCGGCCCTGATCCACAATTTCGAACAGGAAAAGCTGAACTGCTACCTGAGCGATATTCATCTGGACCGGAAAGGCAGGCCGGCCATCCTGGTCATCTCCAGCAAAGGTTATGAATCAGGCCCTGAAAACGGCCCGAGGGAATGGCACCTGTTCTCTTATGGAAGACACGGCTGGCAAAACAGTGTGGTCACCATTTCCGACAACAATTATGATATGGGATCCGTCTATCGGGAATCGCGAAAATCCTGGAAGATCATCGGTCCCGGCGCTGACGGGCCTCAGGCCTGGAATACCGGCGGAGAAGTGGTGTTGTGGAAAAGTACGGATCAGGGAAAAACCTGGGAGAAGTTCAGGGAAATGACCAAAAACAGCCCGCGGAACCATTGCTATGTGCGCAGGCCCCTTAACGCCCGTCCCGGTTTTTATGCGATCTGGGCCGACGGCCACGGCCGGAAACCGTCCGAATCGTACCTTTATAGCTGCGACAAGGAAGGGAATATCTCGGTGCTACCTCGGGAAATGTCAGGTGAAACGGCCATTCCGGCTGGTTTCAACCCTGCGCCCGCCAAATGATGATCACATGATATATAACCTGTATGAGAAAATCACCTTGCTATAGCTTCAAAACCCACTTGCACGCATCATCCGGCAAATAGGAAATCATCTGCAACGGATAGCCGGGGTAGCTTTCCGTGAATCTTTTTTTTGAATTCATTTTCAACTCCCGGCATTTGAGTTTCACTTCATAGGCCACTCCCTTTTTAAACGACGTGGTCACCACAAAATCTACTTCGTTCTTATCGGTTGTCCGCCAAAATCTTACCATATCCTTATCATACAAGTCCGTTAAACGTTTAAAAACATAATTTTCAACGATCTGACCCTGATCTTCCCGGTCTTTAAAATCAAAAAACCGGTTCAGCGCGATGTTTCTCATCCCTGTGTCCTTAAAATATACCTTTGGCATCTTGGTCAACTCTTTTCTTTGATTAAAATAAAAAGGCTTTACCAGATCGACATGAAAACAACTTTGAAGAACATAAAGGTATTTCTCTATCGTTTTATGATCCACTCCGATCGTGTTGGCCAACTCATTCCGGTTCACCAGACTTCCGGTCTGTCCGGCCAGTAAGGTGATCAACAAATAGAACTTGTCCTGGTAAACAATTCCTGCTTCATCGATATCTTTCTTTAAGAATGCGTTTTTGATCTCTTTGAGCAAAAGAATTTTTTCTTCCTTGTCACTTTCCAGGGCAACTTCAGGATAACCTCCAAAAACCAGGTATTCGTTAAACCGCTCCATTAATTCCCGGTGAGCAGAGGAAATGTAATCTTCCTGTATTCTGATCTGTTCAAGCTCGGAAAGAAGAGGCAGAGCGTTTGTAAACTGCAGCCATTCTTCAAACGACAGGGTGTGTAATTCGAAGATCCTTTTTCTGCCTGCAAGTGAGTCTTCAAATTTGTCGTCAAGATAAAAAGCACTGCTGCCTGTGGCAATGATCTTTAAGTTTTCTCCGTAAACGTCATATAAATATTTTAAAAAGTTTGAAGGGTTAACCGCATACTGGATTTCATCAATAAACAGGAAAACCCTCTTGTCTTTATTTTCGCTCCTGACCAGTATTTTTTCCGGCCGTCTTGCAAAAGAGAAAACCTCTTCGGGATGGATATTGATCGCCGCCAGGATATCCCGATCCTCAAATGTAATATAGCTCACGTGTTCCTTTTCCGTTTGCAATTCCTTGTAAAGAGCCTGTATCATTGATGTCTTTCCGCTCTGGCGGGCACCGGTGATGATCGTATACTCCTTCCGGTTGAGGTGCTTTTTTAATTCCCCGTGTATTTTACGCTGAATATACATGGCATTTTTAATGTAAATATATAAAATATCCGATATTTTTGGAATCCAAATCCCAAATTATCGGATATTTTGGGAATGACACGCCAAATTTATCTGCCGGTGAACGATTCATGATGACTTTAACTGAAAAAGGTTGACCGATCAGATCGCCCGGCAGCCGACGGGACTTTTGTGTGTCACTCCGGAAGATCATCAAAAGGTCTTGCGCGGAACAAACCTCCGGAGAATATTCCTACCTTTGTCGAAGTGCAACCAGAAACTATGAATGATCACGGAAAGACGGACGGACCCAGGGAACGTGAACTGATTGAGAAACTGGCTCAGGGAGACCAATTTTCCTTTGGCCTGGTTTTCCATCTTTATTATTCCC
>CAZANK010000465.1:0-3264 GCA_964486235.1 uncultured Prolixibacteraceae bacterium
TTTAAATTTTCATGCAGAATCTCATCGTTGATCTCATCAATGGGGTAGATTTGAAAGAAGCTGTACGAAGTTGATCGCTAAAACCTGGAACTTGTGATACAGCTTCCGTCTTTCTATACTTTCGGCAACTCCCAGGGAGCGCGATAAGTGGCTTTCAAATACGCATTGGCTTCAGGGTCGTTTCTAAATTCTTGCTTTTCGCCGTCCCATCCCAGCTTACGGCCCAAGCGGTACGCTACATTTCCAAGGTTGGCAAAGCGTGCGATATGGGCGCCGGTTTCAATATCGCAATTCGGCTTGTTGCGGCTCTTGATACAGTCAAGGAAATTGGCGACGTGCAAATCCAGCCCTTTTTGCGACGATAGCCGGACGGGTATTCCTTCGTATCCTTCTTTCCGGCAGGAACTTTTCGTCTCGGGCACCACTTCCCATCCGCTGCGGTCGACCACGAGCGTGCCGTATTCACCAATAAAGGCAACCCCGTGATCCCGTTTTTTATACTGTGCCCCGAAAATCCCGATCGTATGGTCCCACAGCAGGCCAAAGTTGCCAAAATCATAAATGGCCATCATGGTATCGGGTGTTTCCATGTCGTCGGTCGGAAATGCATATTTCCCGCCCGATGCAACCACCGATTTGGGCACGTATTCATTCATCCCGTACAAGGCAAAATCAAGCATGTGGACGCCCCAGTCGCACATCACCCCTCCGGCATAGTCCCAGTACCAGCGGAACGAAGAATGAAAACGGTTCTTGTTAAACGGACGGCTGGGCGCCGGGCCTAACCACATATCGTAGTCAACGCCTTCGGGCGCCGGTTCGTCGGGCACTACCGGGGCCGAAGTCCTGTAACCTACATACGCCCAGGCACGTACCGAACGGATGCGCCCGATATTTCCCGCATGGAGGTAATCAACCGCATCGTTCCAGTGCGGGTCGCTCCGCTGCCATTGCCCTACCTGCACTACCGATTGATAGCGCCTCGTTGCTTTCACCATCAGGTTTATTTCCTCAACGGTATTGGCCAAAGGCTTTTCAACATACACATCTTTTCCGGCCTCACAGGCATAAATGGTCGGGATGCAATGCCAATGGTCGGGCGTTGCATTGATGACCACATCAATGTCTTTCCGTTCCAGCAGTTTCCGGAAATCGTTGTATTGGTCGGGTTTTTTGCCCTGGATTTTTTCAGCATCGGCAATCCTTTTGTCTGTCACCCGTTGGTCTACATCGCAAATAGCAGCGCATACCACATTTTTTTGTTTCAGAAAGGCTTCCATATTGGTCCATCCCTGGTTGCGGGCACCAATCAACCCAACGGTAATCTTTTCGTTGGGCGAACAGCCAGCGGTTAAAATGGTTGGCATGGTCGCAACACCGGCTACAACTGCGGCCGAATTTTTTAGGAATTCTCTTCGGTTATGGTTCATGATTTATTGCAATTAGGTCATTTCACGGGCATTTTTGTTTTCCACAAATTCCAGGAACTGGCGGTCATTCACTTTGTATGAACATATTGTCCCGGATTTTCCCTGATATGAAAAAGCTTCATCAAATCCCAGGAGCCGACCATAAAAATCTTGAACCAGTTCATGGCTGCTCACCCAATAGGTCATTTTTGCAATCCCCCAGACCGGGGGGCGGTTTATTTCCTGAGCACATAACTGAATGGAAATAAAGCATCCGGATAACAGGATTATGAGGCAACGCATCATTTTGTTTTAAAGAATTAAAAAGAGTATATCATTTCCATCACTTTTTTAATGAGCGGTTTTTCGGCTCCAGGCATTAATCTTGTGGCCGCTACTTCATATCCACCTGTGGCAAAAGCTTCGTCGGTGCAGATGTATCCGCTTGAGCCGTTGCAATGGGTCATCACAATCGTATTTGAATACGGAGATTGCCCTTTTATTTTTGTGCCGATCTCATTCATCACTTCCCCGGAAATGCCGGTCAACATCAAATTGCCGATTTTCATGACCGAGAGTTTGATTTCTGCATCCGGCCCCGGTTCATAAGTAGAATGGGAAAGACGATCATTCATTCTCATTTTACCCGGGAAGGTGACTGTTTTTTCTGTTACCCGGATATCTGTTACCGGATATGTTTCGATGTTTGAAAGTACTTTCATGGTTTCTTTCCCAATGTGGTGCCCTACTGCATCAACCTCCTGATAATAATCTCCGGGACCGTAAATTGAGTTAATATCGCCCGAAGCTCCGGCAGTTACACCAACAATGATGTTCCCGCCGATCTGTTTTTTGATGTACCGGGCTGCAGCGCCCGGCCAATCGCCTGTAATCAGGTAATTTGTGTCTTCCATAACAGTTGCGTGACAAGGCCAATTAATCAGAACAGCGATCGGTAAATGGTCAAAAGTCTCGAACCTGATCACATCCAGCTCGTGATCGCAGGGTCCATCCGGGTTCCTTCCGATCCACGCCATGCCCTCTGCAAATTCGGCACGGCGGTTAATATTCATGTTACAACGGCCCTTTCCGGCTCCCATCAGGAATGGTTCCATTTTTTTGGATGCGTTTGCTGCGAGATTCAGCAATTTGTTTTTTAATATTTCCGTGTATTCCCTGACACTTTCCGAGTCGTGATTTTTGCCCACTGATGGTCCGCCATGATTATGCACGGCAACAAGCATTATGTTTTCGACGGGAACATCGATCTTAAAAGAGATCAATTCTTTTAATTCGTTTGCGAAATCATTGGGAAAACCAATCAGATCGGCAGTGATCAGCAGGCTTTTCCCCTCGTCTTCTGAAAAACAGAAGGCCGAAGCATACAGGCTGTCATGTACGCCGACAGATGGCGTGATTCTTGCAGCATAGCCGCTCATCATGGTCGGTTTATCGGGCGTAATGTTTACCTGCGCCACCCCCACTTTTGCCACATTGTCACTTTTTGCTTTGTTCCGGGCCAAAATCCATCCCGGGAAAAGGCTGATCAAAAGGGCCAACATACCGGTAATTACTCTTTTTTTCCTCATCATCTGTTTTATTGATTTTTTATTCGAATGCACTTCCTATTCGGCTATCTCAAACTGCCCTTTCAGCCGGATATCGTCCGAAGAGCTGCCGACCATCACCTGGAAGATACCGGGTTTCGTGACAAATTCCATGCTCCTGTTGTAAAAGGCGAGGTGTTCCCTGTTCAGGGTAAACGTCACCATCTTTTTTTCTCCGGGTTCAATTGTCACTTTTTCAAATCCCTTGAGTTCCCTGACCGGCCTTGTCACCGATGAAAGCTCATCCC
>CAZANK010000466.1:0-3261 GCA_964486235.1 uncultured Prolixibacteraceae bacterium
ATCAAGCCCACGGGCCGCCACGTCTGTGGCAATCAGCATCTGCAAATGACGGGTCCTGAAGCGGCCCATCACCTGGTCGCGCTGAGCCTGCGACAAATCGCCATGCAAAGCATCGGCATTATAACCGTCGGCCATAAATTTTTCGGCTACTTCGCGCGTCTCCATTCTTGTCCGGCAAAAGACAATGGCGTAACAATCCGGATAATTATCGGCAACCCGTTTCAACGTCGCGTACTTGTCCTTCGCGTGAACCACATAATAGTGATGTTCCACGTTTTCGGCCCCGGCATTCCTTTTCCCAACGGCAATCTCTTCCGGGTGATTTAGGAATTTCTCTGTGATCTCCCTGATTTCACGGGGCATGGTCGCCGAAAACAGCAGCGTGCGCTTGTCAGCGGGCGTAGTCAGTAAAATGGCATCCAGTTCGTCCTTGAATCCCATCGACAGCATTTCGTCAGCCTCATCCAGCACGAGCCACCTGATATGACTGACATTCAAAACTTTTCGGCGCAACAGGTCATTTACGCGGCCCGGAGTCCCAACGACAATCTGACCTCCGTTGCGCAGGTCATTGATCTGTTTCCGGATGTCGGCCCCACCATAGACCGGAATGTTTTTCTGTCCTCTCAGGTTCTTCGAGAACGAATCCAGGTCACGGGTGATCTGCAGGCACAATTCACGGGTCGGACATAATACCAACGCCTGTATCTGACCGGAGGCGATATCGATATGATCGAGAATCGGTAAGCCAAAGGCTGCCGTTTTACCGGTTCCCGTCTGGGCTAACGCGACCAGGTCGCCTGTACTGTTTAAAAGATGTGGGATTGTTTTTTCCTGGATAGGCGTAGGCTGTTCAAAGCCCATTTCTAAAACGGCGCTCAGGAGTTCGGGTTTCAGACCCGTTTCTTCAAATGTCATCATTCTTTCATATTTTCAGAAGAACAACATGTTCTTCTGCTTCCATACAGCACTGATGACACCAAAAAATTATTTTTCAAGAATATACCCCTATGCCACCGATGCGTAAATCGAGGCGCAAAGATAATGTTTTCGCGGAAATCAACAAACGATTATTTAATTCAACTTAAAATCAAAATCTTCAAGATCCTTGGCCCTCAAATGAATCACTTTTCCCTCACTGTCAGATATCACAAAATGCAGGTCCCTTTCCTGTTTTGATTTGATCAGCTTCTGACATGTTAAATCCAACCCTTCAATAATCTTATTTCTAACAGTGTTATCTTTTTTTGTCATCTTGAACTGTTAATTTAATCTTCGCAAAGATAGAATAATTTTTGATATCAACAACCTTAAAAGTATAACCCTCAGCAATCAACTCGGGTGCGAGCTTTGATTTGTCAAAGATCATCCAGTAGTCACAGAGCGGGATGTAGAGCTCAAATAAGTTTTTTAAACCTGCATAATACCGGCGGATCACGACGTGGTTCGGGACATCATGCCCACCTTCCTGCACCCGGGTTTTCACCCTGGCAATCGCCAGGTCGGGCGAATCGAGCCAGAAAAAAATTAGCGTCGTCATGTATCCATGTTCTTTGGCTTTTCTGATCGTCTCGGCGAAATTTTTGGACGACAACGTGGCCTCGAACGCGAAATCATGGCTCATCTGCATCAACCTGTCGATTTTCTGCAGCATAATCCTTCCTGCTTCAATTTTGGCGCGCTCCGGATTAATTGGAGATAACCCTTTGGCGATCTCGTCTGCATTTAAAAACTCATGACAATTGAGCATCTCCGGCAAAACCGTCAGCGATGCAGTTGTCTTTCCCGCTCCGTTGCAACCGGAAATAATGTAAAGGTTCGGCATAGCAATTCTTTTAGACCCTATTCCGGCCGCAAAGATAACGGTTTATCCGCTATTCCTTCTTCAGCAAATCGCGTATTTCGGTCAGCAAAATTTCCTCTTTTGTCGGCGCAGGAGGGGGCGCAGGAGCAGCTTCCTCTTTCTTTTTCAGCGAATTCATTGCTTTTATGGCCATAAAGATCGCCAACGCCACAATGAGAAAATCAATGATCACCTGCACAAATATCCCATAGTTAATGGTCACAGCAGGAGCCTCTCCGGCAGCCTGCTTCAAGACGACCGTCAGGTCTGAAAAGTCAACCCCTCCGACCAACAGACCAATGGGAGGCATGATAATGTCATTCACAAGCGACGCGACAATTTTCCCAAAAGCGGCGCCAAGAATGATGCCGACAGCCATGTCGACCACATTGCCTCTCATGGCAAATGCCTTAAATTCGTTGATTATCTTCATATCCTCTTTTTTAAAGTGATTGACTAATTTACGCAAATTTATGTGGATAATTTAAAAACTTCGATCAGTAAATTTTCAGCCAAGAGGTGATCGAAAAAACCAACATCCTGATTATCAATAATTTAACAATATACGCCAATCCTCGTAACCTTCTCTTAGTTAATCCATTGAAAAGTTTTTTCAAGAAAAATGAAAAGCTTTCAAAAAGACCGAAATAATCCCGGAAACCGGTTTTTTCTTTGATGCTTTCGAACTTTGATGCTTTCGAATTCATACGCCTCCGCCATGCGCTGAAATTCAGTTTTTTTTCTCAATTTTGTCTGAAGACTGCCGGCATGGCCGGACTGACGAACAAAGAATTATTTGACGCGATGAATGATTATCCGGTAATCTCAAACGTAGCAACTGACTACGAAAATCAAGTGAGCAGCAGACGATGAAATGATTAATTCCCCCACGCTTATTGGGAATAATACGTTACAATAAAACGAATAATTAATGAACAGACGAAACTTTATCCAAACGACAGCCCTCGCGGGAACAGCAACCATGTTACACCTCTTACTGGTCATGATTTTCTCATGGAATGAGATTCATGCCGGTACCATCACAACCAACGGCGGACTGAAAGAGCGCATCACTTCCAATTTGCCTGAAGATTCGTGCTCAGTTTCCCGAAGCACACCCGTGAAAAATCATTCCATCGTCTTTCCTGATAACCCGGCACAGGTCATCACCGTCGGCGGAGACGGCGCCGATGTGAAAGGATATACATCCCGGGCTATTCAGATTGCCGTCGACGCACTTCACCGCGCCGGCGGTGGTACCGTAAAGATTCTTCCGGGAAACTACGAGATCATTGCACCGGTGAGGCTCTATAGCCATATCTCCCTGATCGGTTCAGGCCAGGCAAGCATCCTGAGCAAAGCCAAAGGAACCCGGACCCGGTTCACGGTCGATGCAGGGTATGGCGAGTTGCAGGTAA
>CAZANK010000467.1:0-3257 GCA_964486235.1 uncultured Prolixibacteraceae bacterium
TGTTTGAAAAGAAAAAGGAGGTCCTGATTTATGATTATGTGGACGTTCGGGTACGGATGCTTGAAAGGATGTACAATAAGCGGCTTGCAGGTTATGCATCGATCGGCTATAAGGCAAAAAGTGAAAGTATTGCAGCAGGATCCCCGGATATTATTTTTGATAAGACTAATTTCTTACCGGTATATTCCAATGATATCGTCAGTGCGTCCAGGGAGATACTGATCGTAAGCCCGTTCGTGACGAAACAACGTACTTTGCAGATGATGCCGAATCTTATGATCGCTCTTAAAAACGGCGTAAAAGTAGTTGTAATGACCAGACCATCTGAGGATTTCAAAGGCAAGGATTTGGCTTCCTGGCAAACGACAATTGAATTGTTAAGAAACTCCGGGATAGTTGTCGCCTTCCGATCAAATATCCATCAGAAGTTTGCTGTTGTTGATCAAAAGATTGCATGGTACGGGAGCATCAACCTGTTGAGTTTTGGCAGCGCGGAAGAAAGCATCATGCGGCTCGAAAGCTCAAATATCGCTAATGAATTAATCAGGAGCATGAAGAAGGAGACAAACAAAAAGACATGAGTATACCTTGAATATAGCTAGGGAAAGGGTGAATAAACGCTGAGGGGCGACTTTATTCATTTTCTCGGTTGAACATATCCTGGATAATCGACAACATTCGGATAGTATATTTGTATTTCAGAGCTTTCAGTCATTTAATTTTATATTATCTGTCGCAAATTTAGTAAATATTTGCGACAGAAGCCAATTTATTTCTGCTTCTATATGTCAAAAAAAACTCCCTGTCAACACAGCCCAAAAGGAGCTGAGTGATCTTTTGGGATTGGTTCATCCGGCGGTTAGGCTGAAAGATATCGTCCTTTCGCTTCAGGTAGAACGATCCCTCGCAATAATGTTGTTGTGACACTTACAATAGCAATATCTTCAGGCTATGGCTATATTGAGGAGACATCCTCACTAATATTAAGTGAGGCACCCTCATCAACATCAATACGAGTGAGACATCTTCACCAACACTGGTGAGACAGTCTCACTAATGTTTGAGTGATGCCCTATTCAATTTTGCAACCCGAGCTGCAGGCCGGAATCAGCAGAATAACCGGAAAGAGATGGGAGTATCTCATTTTGGAACATCCGAAATCTTCCGACAATGCATAACCAAGTAGTTTATGCACGATAACCAAGTTGTCTTTAATACATAATCATCTTGTCTTTAACGTACCCACTTTTGCAGAAATTGTAGTGACATTTAGATATAGCTGTAATGCATGTGAAGCCGCCGGAAACATTATCAACGAATAAAAACAAACTTTCGCTTAAAACGTTGCGAAAATCTCAATATGATTTTTAAATTTAGTTGCGGCCATAAATCTGTAACCTTAAACACATTGGAATAATTTATTGCCCTATGCCGGAACTTCAAAATATCAGCAAATCATTTGGTCAGAATCATGTTCTGAGTGGCATCAATATGACTTTTGAGCAAGGGCAAACCGATACGCTTGTCGGGGGAAACGGAACCGGTAAAACCACGCTTTTTAATCTCATCACAGGATTTCTGCGTCCCGGTCAGGGGAAGATTATTTACAAGTCGGGAGAAATCCGGAAAAGCAGTCCTATAGCCAATAATTATTGCTGCATCACACGGGCGTTCCAGGACTTGAGGATCATTAACCAGCTCACTGTCAAAGAAAATATCTTGCGGTTCTTACATGTTGGAAAAGCCACTCCGTTTAAAGATTACCAGTCATTTATTGTAGATCAGGCCGTAATACAGGAATATCTAAATTGAAGCCGTCAGGGCAGGGAAGGGATCTTGCCCTTTCGTTTCCAGTTATCTCAACTCAACGGAGAAAACGGTCCAACCTGGCATTGCTGGCAATAAATGAAACGAGCATGTTCGCTAAACACAAACACGGATGAATCGAGCTTGCGAAATCCGTGAAACGAAATCCCCGAAGGGAATTCCATCCGACCATTCGAAAACAAAATATTTTCGGATGAAATAGCCATGTGTGCAAAGCCCGCACAAACCGAGAAAGAATAAATGGCTATTCCATGAGTACGTACCAAAGTTTAATAGTAGAAAAAAAATTTATACGAATGAAAATGTCAGAATAATTTTCCTTAAAGTTTCATTAAAGAGAAACTTTTTATACCTTTGTTACGTTTGAGAAACTGAAATGGAAAAGCGTTTTGAAATTGTATTTTTAGAGGAAGTTATGACGTTTTTGCGAAGTTTGGAAGATAAGCACTACAAAAAGATACTTTACAACATTGGTAAAGCACAAGTAGAAAATGATCCCGAGCTTTTCAAAAAACTGTCTGATGATATTTGGGAATTTAGAACCTTATATCAAGGATTACAGTATCGGCTTCTTGCCTTTTGGGACAAAACTTCCGCTACGGATACATTAGTAATTTCAACTCACGGATTTATAAAGAAGCGAAGTGACGTGCCAAAACAAGAAATTCAAAAAGCCGTTCAAAGCAGGACAAAATATTTTGAAGACAAATTTGAAAACAAGAAATAATGAAAACATACA
Organism: uncultured Prolixibacteraceae bacterium; assembly: GCA_964486235.1. GTDB lineage: Bacteria > Bacteroidota > Bacteroidia > Bacteroidales > Prolixibacteraceae > JBCFBK01. The sequence goes on from CAZANK010000467.1 coordinate 2,567, forward strand.
CGTTTAACGAAGTGAAGGACGAACTCATCGGGAAAGTCGGAACACCAGAAAGGGACCTTTTTGAGTATGAACTTCAAATGGACTTGATTGGCAAAGCCATAAAACAAACACGGAAAGAGCGTAATTTGACACAGGAAGAATTAGGCAAACTGATAGGTGTTCAAAAAGCCCAGATTTCACGACTTGAAAACAATGCAGGTAATGTGACAATGGACACTTTGTTAAGGGTATTTACAGCATTGAAAGCAAAAGTGAAACTGCAGGTTGAACTTTCTAATATGAATTTTAACGTCGGACAATAAAAGAGGTGGAGCTTGTCCATTTGCAATTAATACAGGATATCTGTCAACAAGCATATAAATGGTCGTGTCATTTTCTTCCTGTTGAGCAAACGTTTTTATATTACTCACCAGCAAGAGGAATGTTAAATCTGTAACTTTAGACCTCCAATACTCTCGTAGTTTAGATCGCGACTGTTTCGTAAATCAACCTCAGATTTGTCCGGGACGTTTTTGCGATATGTAATGCCCCCAACCTGGTATTGTTCCCATAGTTTTATAAACCATTTGGGTTCATAGGCTTCACGGTCAAAAACCAAGGTAAAGGCTGGTATCCCCGGTTTGGGCGGTATGGGTATTCCGGCATTTCCGTGACCCATGAGTGGAACAGTTCCGTGTGTAACTGGTCTGTC
>CAZANK010000468.1:0-3232 GCA_964486235.1 uncultured Prolixibacteraceae bacterium
AACAAGTGGGACCTGATCGAAAAGGACACCCATTCCGTGAAGAAAATCACGGAAGTGATCCACGAACGGATTGCCCCTTTCGTGGATGTCCCCATCGTGTTTATCTCGGCGCTGTCCAAACAACGCATTTACAAGGCCCTGGAAACGGCTGTGGAAGTGTACCGGAACCGGACGCAAAAAGTGAAAACGTCCGAACTCAACGACGTGTTGCTGGAAGCCATCGAAAAATACCCGCCTCCCTCCATCAAAGGGAAGTTTATTAAGATTAAGTATGTGACCCAGTTACCGAGTCCGACGCCGTCGTTTGCCCTGTTTGCCAATCTGCCCCAGTATATCAAGGAACCCTACCGGCGTTACATCGAGAACCAGATCCGGGAGCATTTCAGCTTCTCCGGAGTCCCCATTCAGATTTTCTTCCGGAAGAAATAACCCGGGAGCATCGTTACAGGGTTACGGCAAGCTGGGAACAGGGACTTCTGCCGGTTTTTCCGGCCGTGGTCCCGGTGGGATGGCGGCCTGGCCGGCACGTCTGGCGACTGCCGCGGAACGGCAAACACCTTCCCAGACCAGTTCGGCCAGGTCGCGCGCCTGGATCTCCGTTCCCTTGGTGAATGTCTTTTTACATAAAGGACAGGCAGTGATCAGTCGGTCGGGGTGGACGGACTGAAATTCTTCCAGCACCTGGTCCCTGATCTGGTCCCGCTCTTTCATGCTGATCCTTGTATTGGACAGACTTCCCCCGCAACAGTGGGCATCGGCTTTTTCATGGGGGACTTTGATTAACGAGACGTAATTCCCGAGCAGTTCCCTGGGCTGCTCATAAATCCCGCTGCCTCTGCCCAGTTCGCACGGGTCATGATAAACGACCTTTTCGTGCAGCGAAAATGCCGGGATCCGGCCCTGGTTGACAAGCTCAAGGAGAAACTCCGAATGGTGCTTTACGCTGACGCCCGGCAAGGTGTAATCTTCGCGGAAGACCTTGTAGCAAATGGGACAGGAGACGACCAGGGTTTTGGCGCCCGAAGCCAGGATCTTCCCGGTATTGTTTTCGATCAGCTTTTTGGCTGCGGCATACTGACCAACCTGGATCAGCGGACGCCCGCAACAGGGCGCTTTTTGCTCGTCCATAAACCAAAAGTCGACTCCGGCGTAACGGAGAAGCTGTTGCATTGATTTCTTGATCCCCGGCGTCAGGTGCGTCATACATCCGGCGAAATAGATGACGTTTGCCTGCGGACCCGGTCCGTTACGAAGATAATCGTACGAAGAATTATATTCCCGGGTGGAGGCTATTCGCTGCGTGATGCGAAGATCATTCAAATCCAGTCCGACAGGGCAGTCTTTCTGACACCGTCCGCAAAGCAGGCAGTTGAACAACTGGTCATCTTTCAGCCGTCTTCCCCGGATTTGCTTCAACACATAGACCGACTGCGAGTTTTTGATGTTGGCCTGGTTCATCTGGCAACTGTCGAGGCAGATCCCGCAGCGCGAACAGGAGAATACCTGCACCCGCGTATAGGTGTTGACCCCTTTCTTAAGCCGGATGCCATATTTTCGCATGAAGATCAGCAGGATTTCCACCGGGATGTGCATATAGCGCGACACCGGCATGGCCGTAAAAAACACCCCCAATGAAACGGAATACGCCCACCAGACCGTCAGTTCCACCGGTTGAAGGGGAAAAAGCGAAGCCAGCATGTCTCCGGCCGGCTGCGTCAGAAAGCTCCCGTTATGGTGGATACCTGCCGTCACGCTTTCGGCGGCAAGCCGGAGCGGGAACACGAGCCACAGGGCGGTCAGGGCAATACGGTCGCCGGTCTTCATCGTGGTCGTCTTCTTCATGCCGAAGAGTCGGCTGTTAAGTCGCTTGTAATAAGCCAGCATGACGCCCGACAGGACAAACAGCAGCAAGAGGTCCATGACGGCAGCAAAAAGCCTGGCGGTGAATCCGGCAGGCGGCGCCAGCTCGGCATACCTGAAAAAGATCGATTTCCAGAAAGGGAATGCCAGGGTTTCGTAGTGGACAGCGGCTTCAATATGGCCCATCAGGATGATCAGGAACCAGCCAAAAGCCAGGCTCATGTGCATGTATCCCAGGCGTGCGTTTTTCCTGAAAATCTTCCGGTGAAGCAGGCCTTCCGTAAAGGTCTCCTTCACCGCCTGAAACGTTTTGCGTGAGGGCAATCCTTTGATGATCCTGATTTTGTCGGTCTTCGACAATCCGGCGATCCAAATCAGCGTAACCACGACCAGGAAGCTGACGATGACCAGCAATCCGGCGATAAACGGGAGGGCGAATTTCGGGGTTTCCATCATTTACGGTTGAACTTCGTTGAACTTCACAATCTCTTTTTTAAGCAACATGATGACGTTGCGGATGTTAATCCCGCGCGGGCATACCAGCATGCACTTTCCGCAGAGCATACACTTGTCAATTTCCTTGGCCAGGGAGGTCGTCTCGCCCCGGCGAAGCAGCAGGTTCATCTTCCTCACATTGAAATCGATCAGTGTCCCCGCGTTGCAGGTCGCCGTACAGCCTCCGCAGGACAGGCAAATCCTGAACGACGGTTCCTTCTCCAGTATCTCGTTGAGCAGGCGGCCGTCAAACTGGTCAAAGTCGATGGTGCGCGGGGGGATGATATGGAATCCAAACGCGTTCATGAGTTCATTCCCTGAAGATCGTGATGAATATCGATCGCGGCAGAACGGGCATGTTCAAGGGTTTCATCAACCGTCATGGGACCGGTACACGTTCCGGCAAGAAACACGCCCTTCACCGACGACCGGTTTCTGTCCAGATGGGGGTCGGCGATGCGCAGAAAACCGTTCGGCTCCCGCTCCAGCCCAAATAATTCGGCCATGCGGGAAGTTTCCTTGCCCGGGATCATCCCCACCAGCAGGACCATCAGGTCGACATTCATTTTTAAGGGGCGGCCCGAGAGCGTGTCTTCCGCTTTGATCAGTAAACTTTCGTCCTGATTTTCAGAAGCCTCCGAAAGCCGTCCGCGGATAAACTGGATGTTGTACTTTTCCTGGGCCTCCCGGTAAAGCGACTCATAAGAGAGCCCGAACATCCTCAGGTCCATGTAAAAGCAAAAGATTTCGGCATCAGGAAGCTGTTTGGCGGTTTCAATGGCCTGCTTGACCCCCGTGACGCAGCAAACCCTTGAGCAATGATGGTGTCCCGACTTTTCGTCGCGTGAACCGACACAGTGGATAAAAGCAACACGCC
>CAZANK010000469.1:0-3226 GCA_964486235.1 uncultured Prolixibacteraceae bacterium
ATTGCCGATTATCTTCACAAAAAAAATAAGGACGGTGCCCGCGTGCACATCAACAAACTGGAAGACACCTATAACGCAGTTGTACAGTCGTTGTACAAAAAGGAAGAAAGTAAAAAAGCCGGGGCGGCCATCGTCGGGGATGCCTTTGACACGATCAAACGGCTTACATCCGGTGCGTTTTCCGAGGCAGGTGAAAAGACGATCCTGGCGCAGGGCGAACTGATCTCCACCGGTCTGTTCACCCGGTTGATGCTTGAAAACGGCTATAATGCCAAGCTTTTGCCGGCGCTTGACTATATGGTCATAGATGCGGACAAGGCCGCAGATATCCAGGCCATCACCCGCAACATCGCCCGCGGACTTGAAGAAGAAGGCGATGCCACGTATTACGTCACCCAGGGGTACATCTGCAGAAACAGTCTGGGCGAGATCGACAACCTGCAGCGTGGCGGGTCAGATTATTCCGCGTCGTTGATCGGGGCAGCGGTCGGTGCGGAAGAAGTTCAGATATGGACCGATATTGACGGGTTCCACAATAATGATCCGCGCTATGTCAGTAACACCAGGAAGATCGACCAGTTGTCCTTCAATGAAGCCGCAGAACTGGCTTATTTCGGTGCCAAAATCCTGCATCCGCAAACCGTGTTGCCGGCCAGGCTGCATAATATCCCGGTGAGATTAAAGAACACCATGAACCCGGCCGACAGCGGGACCCTGATCACCGCCGGGTCCAGTGGCTCAGGGATTAAGGCCGTGGCCGCGAAAGACGGGATCACCGCCGTCAAGGTACGCTCCTACCGGATGCTCATGGCGTACGGTTTCCTGAAAAATATTTTCGAGATTTTCGAGTTCTTCAAAACACCCATCGACATGATCTCCACGTCCGAAGTCGCCGTTTCGTTGTCCATTGACAATACCGGTAAACTGGATGACATCGTCCGGGAACTGAAAGAATACGGGGAAGTGGAAGTTGACAAGGATCAATCGATTATTTGTATCGTCGGCGACATCATTGCCGAAGAGAAAGGTTTTGCCGCCAAGGTATTCACGGCCCTTGAAGGAATTCCGATCCGGATGATTTCGTACGGCGGAAGCCGGTATAATATATCGGTACTGGTACCCACCGTCCATAAACAAAAAACGCTGCAGGCGCTGAGCGACCATCTGCTGAATATTGAAAATCAATCGAAATAAAAAAGAAAAAACTGAATTTATTTTTCTCAAAATGTTTTTTTAAATGTAAAATAAACATACATTTGTCGCTCACACTATTTATTTTTTTAGTTATATGAATATTTTTGTAGGAAACCTCAACTACTCTATCACGGAAGATGACATTAAGGAAATCTTTGAAGAGTATGGTGAATTAACTTCTGTGAAACTTATCACAGATAAATTCACAGGTAAAAGTAAAGGCTTCGGATTCGTTGAAATGGCTGATGCTGAAGAAGCAAAGAAAGCCATTGAAGAATTGAACGGCGCCGAAGTAGAAGGAAGGACCATTGTTGTCAACGAGTCGATCGAGAAAAAGAGAGACAACACCCGCAAACCGGGCGGAAGTGGCGGTTTCCGTAGCGGCAACCGTGGTGGAAGTACCGGTGGGTACAACCGCAGGGACAACAATTTCAGATCAAGCTATTAATTTTTGATCATGAAAGGAACTGTTAAATGGTATGACGGGACCAAAGGTTATGGATTTATCCTGACCGAAGACAACAAGGACATTTTTGTTCACCGTTCTGGTTTAGTCAATGCTGTTGCCGGTCTTGAACCTGATGAGACCGTGGAATTTGAAGTTGGTCAAGGGAAAAAAGGACCAATCGCGACGAACGTAACAAAGGTAGAATAATTCCGAGATTGAGTTGGAACTTGAATAAGTCAACCTCTCCAATTAAAGATATTTTTCACTATTTGTTCTCTGAAAGCCCAAAGTATTTTGGGCTTTATTTTTTAGATGGAATATACCCGGGTTGATGCCTGCCGGGAAGTCAGCTCAATGCAATAGCTTTTCTGTAACGGGTGAAACGCGGAGAATGCCTTCTCCGGCGTGTTATTTTCGGCAGACAGGTGGCTCAGCAGAATCATCTTCAGCCGTTCTCCGGCACACGATTCTGCCAACCGAAAAGCCTGTTCATTGGAAAGATGTCCGAACGCCGAAGATACCCGTTGTTTCAGGTAATAGGGGTATGGTCCTTCCCACAGCATGTCTTCGTCGTAGTTCGTTTCAAGGAAAACGGCATCACACATGGAAAAATGTCGTTTCACCTGCTCGCAAGGTTCTCCGATATCGGTCATGACGCCCACATGCCGGTCATCGTACCGGATCCGGAATGAACATGCATCGACTGCGTCGTGTTGTTTGGCAAACGGGAAAACCTCGAAGTGCCCCACCCGGAAGGGTACGCCGGGATCGAACCAGACCGCCCCGGCAGGCTGCTGGTTACGCCGGATCGCCAGAAACGTCTTTTTTGTCAGATAAACAGGCACGTCGCCAAGCCGTTTGCTGAACACCCGCACCCCACGGCAATGATCACCATGTTCGTGGGTAACCAGGACCGCTTTTATTGTCGATGGATTAATTCCCCGCTCCTGCATGCGTATCTGCAACTGCCTTGCCGATAACCCGGCATCGACCAGAATGGCTTCCTGGTCATTCCCGATGTAATAACAGTTCCCGTTACTTCCCGACGCCAACGCGCAAATTTCAAGTTTAGCCACCTTCCCTCCCCATTTTTCTGATAATATCATCTACTGTAATCGATTCTCCCGAAACAAGATAGCGGGCCTTTTCATAAAACGGGCGTCTCTTTCGCATCATCTCCTCAATCGTTTGAACCAGGCCTTCCTTTGATTTCTCCCGGATCAGCGGACGAACTTCCCCGCCCTTCATCAGTCGCCTGGCCAGTTCGTCCGGGGAAACATCCAAAAAAACGCAACGGCCGGTATTGTTCATGACGTCCATGTTGTCGAAAAAACATGGAGCACCTCCCCCGGTCGCGATCACCAGGTTCTCCATCCCTGAAACCTCAGCCAGACAAGCCTGCTCTTTTTCCCTGAACCTGCGTTCCCCCTCCTCACTGAAAATTTCGGCAACTGTTTTCAGGTACTTTCGCTCGATAAACTGATCCATGTCCAGAAAAGAAAGGTTCAGTCTGGCGGCCAGCTCTTTTCCCAGCGTGGATTTTCCGCTTCCCATATAACCGACCAGATAGATTCTCATCTAAAA
>CAZANK010000470.1:0-3209 GCA_964486235.1 uncultured Prolixibacteraceae bacterium
ATGTTCTTTTGGCTTTCCTTGTTCAGGCTTTTGGCCTGAAATTTTTCAAAAATTTTGTTTTTCATTTTGTATTATTTTTGTAATTCTTAAAAAGTAAATTAAGGTGGTACCAAATCCTTAATTTACGAAATAATGAGTAAGGACTGGCCGGCAATTTTGGTTGCCGGCCTTTTCGGTTCAGGTCAAGTAGAATTTCCCTTTTTGTGCTTAATTGGTTGGGAAACAATTTCCCTGCATGGCAGTTGCCGGATGCAGGTGAACAGGTCGTCGGGCAGATATTCCGAAACCTTGGCTGCCGGATTTTCGAAACAGGTTCCCGTATTAAGCATTGCATCGTTATGAACAGAATGATCCATGATCAGGCAATATTTAGTTCCAACTGGTCTTTGACCAGTTCATAATACAATCCTTTTTGTTTGGTCAGTTCCAGATGACTGCCGATTTCCTTAATCGTTCCCTGATCGAGTACCACAATCTGGTCGGCATTTTTAACGGTGCTCAGGCGGTGAGCAATTACCACCAGGGTTTTTTCCCGTCCCATGGCAATTAGCCGGTTGGTGATCTCCCGCTCATTTTTGGTATCCAGCGAGCTTGTGGCTTCATCGAAAAAGAGAATCTCCGGGTCTTTATAAATAACCCGTGCAATCAGTATCCGCTGTTTTTGTCCCTGACTTAGACTTAGTCCGTCCGGTCCGATCCGCGTGTTGTAATTCTGGGGCAGCGATTCGATAAAATCGCGGATATTGGCTGTATCAGCCGCTTGCACCAGCTTTTCTACATCCACGTCTTCATCGGCCATGGCAATGTTGCCCGCGATAGTATCCGAGAAAATAAAGCCATCCTGCATCACCACGCCGCACTTGCTTCGCCACTCCTGGCTGTCAATATTCCGGAGGGAAGTGTCCCCGATGAGAATCTCTCCGCTTTCCGGTTCGTAAAATTTCAGCAGTAGTTTTAACAGGGTTGTTTTCCCGCTGCCGCTAGCCCCTACCAGGGCGGTGGTTTTTCCCTGGGGGATAACTAGGTTAAGCTTTTTCAGCACAATCTCAGAATCTGGCCCTTCATAACGGAAGCAAAGGTTAAGGATGCGGATCGTCTTTCTTTCAGGAAGATTCACCACCTGTCCTTGATCCTGATCTTCATCATCTTTGTTATGAATCTCGCCCAGGCGTTCCAGGCTGATCTTTGCATCCTGGGCATTCCGGACAAACTGGACCAATTGCATGACTGGGGCGTTGAGTTGTCCGAGAATTTGCTGCGCAGCCATCATCATTCCCAGGGTCATACTTCCGTCGATCACCTCCTTCGCCGTCCAGAAAGTGATCAGGATGTTTTTCAGTTCGTTAATAAAGCTGCTTCCGGTACCTTGTACCTGTTCCAGTGTCAGGCTGCTGATCTGCACTTTGAACAGCCGAATCTGGATGCTTTCCCATTCCCACATTTTTCGACGCTCACAGTTGTTGAGCTTTATTTCCTGCATACCCTGGATCAACTGGACCTCGTTTCCTTTATTGGCGGCCGATTGGTTAAAGTTGCGGTAGTCGATCTGTTTTCGTTTGGACAGAAAGAAGATGATCCATGCCACATAAATTATGGTGAAGGCAAAAAAAATCAGAAAAAGTTCCAGGTTGTAATACAGCATCACAAAACTATATAGGGCGAGATTGAACATTGAAAAAACGATATCCAGCGATGAAGAGGTGAGAAACGATTTGATGCGGTCATTGTCGCGTATGCGCTGCAGGATGTCGCCCAGGTTTTTGGTATCGAAGAAAGATACAGGTAGTTTCATCAGTTTTATCAAAAAGTCGGAAACCAGGGCAATACTGATCCGGGTGGACATGTGCAGCATGACCCAACTCCGGATCAGGCTGATTGATGTCCTGCCTACGAAAAACATGATTTGTGCGATCAGGATCAGGTAGACGAAGTTGATATCTTTGTCATTGATGCCATAGTCAACCAATGCTTGTGTCAGGAAGGGCATGACCAGCGACAGCAGACTGCCTGAAGCAAGGCCGAGGGCAAGTTGGAATAGCAGGTTTTTATGTGGTTTGAGGTATTTGAACAGGAAAGAGATAGTAGCTTTATTGGTCTTTCCTTCTTCCGTAGCTTTATAAAAGTCGGGGGTGGGGGCCAGTAATAATAAAACACCCTCGGTATCATCGTTATAAAATGATCCGTACCAGCCTTTACAGAACTCTTCTTTCGAATATTTAACATATCCAACTGCCGGATCTGCAACAAATACTTTTCCCTTTTTTATTTTGCAGACAACGATAAAATGATATTGATTCCAGTGCACAATGCACGGAAGAGGTGCATCAGCAGCGAGCATATGATAATTTACCCTGGCCGCGAGTGTACGCATCCCGATTTTTTCAGCAGCATTGCTGATGCCCAGCAATGAAACGCCTAACCTGCTGATATGCGCCAGCTCCCGCAGGTATTGGATCGAGAATTTTTTGTCATGAAAAGCTGCAATCATCTTCAGGCAAGCCGCACCGCAGTCTTTTCCATCCAACTGGTGGTAAAACGGGAGCCGCTGTTTGATCTTCTTTGGGACATTCATGACTGGTAGAACCGTTTTTTCATTTTGCGGAATATTCTGGCGAATACGGTCAAATTTTCCGTTATGATTTGAGCTTCCCCTTTCATTTCCGGAGAATAGTCAAGAATTTTTCCGTAAGATGTTGTCAATCCTCCAGACAGGCTAATTTTTATAATATATTGATCTTCTTTTGTACAATTGGAAACAGAGCTTAAAATGCCTTTGATGATTCCAAACTCTTCATAGGGATATTTGTCAAGCTTAATGTTGACCTGTTGTCCTTCTTTTAATTTCTTTGAACCGGCTGCGGGTACATAAGCATAGCCAAATAACCTGGATACCTCTGGATTGATGATCATAAGCACGTCTCCTTTGCTGACGGATTGCTTTTCCGACCAAAGCTTGTAAAATGCAATTTTGCCTGAAATTTTGGCTTTGATCAGAGAAGTATCTTCACCGCTTGTTAAAAAGGCAAGCGATTGATCCTTTTTAACGGCTTCTCCTTCAAAAACAAAGATTTTTTCAACCTTCCCGGCATCTTCTGCGATAATTGAGACAGGGTTTTCCCCTCCGGTAATGATGATCTTTGTTCTGACAATTTCAGGATATCTGATCATGATAGAAGTGGACAGGAATAGAAGCAAGGTTAAAGTAATTA
>CAZANK010000471.1:0-3208 GCA_964486235.1 uncultured Prolixibacteraceae bacterium
CGAACGGCAAAATGATCTTTAACCCGGGGTTGAACCCCATCCAGCGAGATGGAATCCAGGTTGAAACTGCGGTCAGGCTTTTGCGTTTCGAAATCGGGTAACAGGGTGAAGTACCCTTCATAATAGTCGGCGTTTACACGCCTGGGCCCGGAAGACTGCCGGTTCATCAGCGGAAGCCTGGTGAACGTTTTGACTGTTTCGTGGCTTGCTTTCCCCACCTCACTGGTCAGGGCGCTGACGGTGGTGGTCTGGCCGACCGTGAATGCGATCTCTTTTTCTGGAGCAGGATGGTATTCCCCGTCGTTGAGGCGGTAACTGATCATGCCCGACGGATTGGGATTCCGGATGGTGACCCGGGTGCTGTCCAAAAAGTACTTTTCTTGGGCCTCCATGACAGGTGCGTTGGGTTGCCCTTCACGCCGGAATTTCGTCCATGTGTCCAGAATTTTTCCGGTGGTGTCGATCATGGCCACAGTGAGTTGATGATCTGCCAGTTGGATGTTCAGGAAGTGATTTGTGAGGATTTTCTTCGCGCTAAACCAGTTGATATAGGCGAGGGGATCTTCACGGAAACCGCCTCCGCCGCCCCCCGTGATGATGTGTGTGACCCCGTTTTCGGGATTGATATGGTTCTTCCAGAGCGGCCAGCTTCGTTCGTAGCTGTGCACATGTCCGTTAAGCACCAGGTCTACCCCGTATGTTTCATACAGGTTTTTGAGGTGGAGAATGTTCGGGTCGCCTTTGGTGGCGGTAGCCATTAAAGAGCTTCGGTAGGCCGCGTTGCCCGACGTATAAACCGGATGATGATGAACGACAATTTTCCAGGGTTCCCGGCAGTTGGCCAAAAGCTGTTCCAGTTTCCGGTATTGGAGAGAACCTGGAAGCAGGTCTTTGTTGGTGTCGGCATAGATGATACGCAGCGGACCCTTTTTGACGGAATAGAAGGCGTCGCCTTGCGGAAGATGAAAATAGCGGTAAAACTGAGGGTCGTTCATTTCATGATTGCCGATGGCCGGATAGAGCGGGACCTGGCCCATCAGGTCACGGCCCGGCTTGAAGAACTCATCCACCCAGTCGTCCGTATTCGGTCCGTAAGCCACCAGGTCGCCGCAATGAATAATAAACTGCGGCCGTTCGACGATCATCCGCCGGCATATAGCCGACCAGACCTTCGGGTTTCCCTGGGTGTCACCCACCACGGTAAACGATACTGCCGACTGGTTATAGTCAGGGAGGGTGACCGGCGTGACCGGCCCTTTCAGGGTGTCGCCTGCCTCGCTGATGTTGACGACCTGGTAAAAGTACAGCACGTCCTGCTCCAGTCCGGTGACCGTCAGGTGATGCAGCCGGGCTGCCTTATCTTCAACTGCCGCGGGTTTAAACTCAGGCCTTAAGATGTGATATTCTGCTTTGCCCAGATGGATCTGCCCCTTCACCTCCGTGGACGTTTCCCACATCACCTGGAATGAATGCTCCGCCACATCGAGAAGAATTGGCGACACGACGAATTCGGGTTGGTTTGCCGACGCGCCTTGTGCGGCCGGCGCCGGCATGAACATGGTCCATAAGCTGACGATAGAAATGTAGATAAGACGGATTGGATACTGCATCATTTAAAAATTAGATTCGTTGACAATTTAAAAGTTCTTCACGCGCTCGTTTTTCAGGATTAGTCGATTCTTAGCTTGACAACAACTTTTCTGACACTTTTGTTCCCGCCGGCTTCAACCCCTGGCCGGTGCGCGTCGTTTGGAAAAAAGATGAAGAAGTTTTCGGGGGTAGCCCGCTGAAAGTCGTTGTCATCGGCCGCCAGGAAAGCGACGTCTTTGTCGCTGTCGTAAGGTGCGACGATTGTTTTGCTTCCAAGTTCGGCGACGCCTATCCGTTCCTGTCCGGAGACTACATACTGAATATCAGCATATTGCCGGTGTGCTTCGTATTGAACCTCGTCTTCGTTTTTGGTGACATATTCGCTGATATTCACGAAAAGGTCTGTACCCTCCAGTTCATAACGGCCTGGTTCAATGGTTTTCAGGTCGTTCGATGCCAGAAAATCAAAGGCTTTCTCCCATCGCCCCGGATTTCGGAAGTATTGTCCGGCAAACTCCTTTCGGTTGACCGTTTCGTCGGGGAGAGGCTTCCATCCATGTTTCCAGCCGCCTTGTTCAAACCAGGAAGCGAGTTGCTGCGTGCTCCATTGTTCCGGTGTTTTGCTGTTTTTCGGTGTACAGGCCGCGATCAACGCTACGGCAGTCGTGATAAGAAAAATCTTTTTTGTCATCGTCTATTGGTTTTAAGATAGTTGTTTTTGAAACGATCTGCAAAGAACTCATAGAATTTCTTTCAGGGTGTCGATCAAATAATGAATCTGAGCGGGAGCGTGTGTTGAAAAGACGACCATCCTCAGTACACCTTCCTTATCCGCACCCACATATCTGGATAATTGAATAAAGATACCCCTTTTGAGCAGTTCCTCATGGATCCTGTTCATATCCGGACCATGTGCCGTGGAGAAGGCCGCGATGGGTACGTCATTGTCGATTGTTGGTATTCCCAGTGATTTCAATCCGTCTTTCAGCGAACGGGCATTGTTCCGGAGATCCTCACGCATTTTGGGATTGTGCATCACGATCTCCAATCCTTTAAGGCTCGCGGCTGCCGCTGCATGTGTGGGCTTACTCCCTCCCTTCAGCACATTTCCGGACCGGACGTGCTGAATGAATTCTTTTCTTCCGGCGATGATTCCGCCAAAGCCGCCAAATGCCTTTGACAAGGTCGATCCGAAGAAGAGCCGGTCGGATGCCAGGTGAAAATGATCGCACGTACCCCTCCCGTTGGGCCCCAAAATCCCGGAGGCATGGGCATCGTCGATCCAGACAGCGCCGTCGTATTCAACAGCCAGCTTGAACAACTCAGGGATTTGGGCAATTTCCCCGTACGTGGGAAAGATGCCGTCTGTGACGAGAAGGGGCCTTTCGTGTGGTTTCAGGTGCTGTCTGATTTGTAATTTCAGGTCCCCGGTGCCCCGGTATTTAAAAACAGGCCTGTTTACGCTGTAAGCGCCATCCTTGTTGCAATAGTGGGCTGTTTCATCCATAAAGATCGTATCGAATACCCCCATGTCGTCCAATGCCTGGATGCCGGCAATGTTCGTCAGGTAACCGGAAGGCAGGTAGACCGAATCATCACATCCAAAAAATTCTGCAGC
>CAZANK010000472.1:0-3199 GCA_964486235.1 uncultured Prolixibacteraceae bacterium
CGAATTGTATTTCCGGAAGCATTCGTTCCGTTCGTCATCATCATGAAAGACCCGTTTCCCGGTCCACGTGTTTTTACATTTTATCCCAAAATGATTGTTCGATTTTCGGCTTAGTACACTGTTCCCGTTACCGGATTCCAGACATGCCTGCGCGAGGGTAATGCTGGCCGGGACCCCTGTCCGCTGCATTTCCATGATCGCCAGTTCCCGGTACATCCCGATGTACTCCCCGCGCGTGTAAATGCGCTGCGAAAAGGTAACCTGAAAAAACAATAAGAATATCACCGCCAATCCGGCTCTCCTGCCCATAAAACCATTTTTTTAACAAAAATAAAAAAAGACCTGAAACGGCCATGAGAAACTTATCCACACCGGAGCGTTGAAAACCCGCGACGGGAACGGTTGGTCTGAGTTTTTGATAATTGATCGGGCTGGTCACTGAATGGAATTAAGGTGTAACTTTGTCCTAAAAGACGGTTTTATGAAGAAAAAGGAAATCAGCATTGTTGTTTTACAATATACCGGGTTATCCGGGATGCCCGAAGAAGACCAGTGTCTGATCCGGCTGGCACGTGAGGCCGCGCAAAAGGCGTATGCACCCTATTCCGGGTTTAAGGTCGGTGCGGCGTTACGATTGGCCGACGGCCAGTCAGTGACGGGGAATAACCAGGAGAATGCGTCGTTCCCGGCAGGATGTTGTGCCGAACGGACGGTGTTGCACTGGGCCAACGCCAATTTCCCCGGAACAGCCGTCGAGGCGATTGCCATCGCCGCGTTTGACAGCGAGGGCCATCAGGTGGCCGGCGTGAGTCCCTGCGGTATATGCCGCCAGGCCTTGCTGGAAACCGAACTTCGTTTTGCGAAGCCAATCCGGGTCCTGCTTGACGGCGCCGATTCCGTGAACGTGTTGGACAACGCCGAAAGCCTGCTGCCCCTTCGTTTTGATGGTGGTTCGTTAAACTCCCGCTAAACCAGACCGGCTGCGCCCAACTTTCATTTGGTCATCCTGAAGATGCAGGTGCAGGAAGAAACAATAAAAGACACTGTGGAGAAAACTGTGGAGAAAACTGTGGGATAAACAGATAAAATTTTGGTGATAAACCAGGTGGAAGCCTTTTCCCATGTTAGAAAGTCAACGGTAAAAGAACAAAAACGAGCCAACATCAAGCTGACAATCATGCTAAACCTGCAACAAGCCATTGAAATAAAGGAATCGTTACTGGAATATGTCAAAGCCACCTATCATTTTCAGGACCAAAATGTTCAGCGGGCATTTCGGCACGATGGGATCGGACGATGATGCTCCGGCTTTGCTGTCGGACTATGCCGGCCGTGTTTTTACATCTGTTATAGAGATGGTTCGGTAAATTTTATTCTTTAAGCTGCTTCAGTTGCATCAGCGTGTCCCAGATCGGGTCGCCCTTGGGCGGGTTGGCAACAATCCTGACAGGTTCCTTTTTGACCGGATGAATGAATTCCAGTTTGCGGGCATGAAGGTGAATTCCTGCATTCGGATTGCTGTGGGCTGCGCCGTATTTCAGGTCGCCTTTAATGTGAAGTCCGATTTTGGACAGTTGCGCCCTGATCTGGTGATGACGGCCGGTATGCAGGTCGACCACCAGTAAATGATAGCGGTTCAGGCTGGCCATGTGTTTGTAGCTCAGACTGCAGGGACGGGTTCCTTTCTTCGGACTTTCTGTCACGAAGCTTTTGTTCTTCCCTTCATCCTTGCGGATGTGACCTTCCAGCGTGGCCGCTTCTTTTTCGGGGAGCTTGTCCACAACTGCCCAATAGGTTTTTTTGATGGCATCTTTATTCTGAAACATTTCATTCAGCCTTTCAAGCGCTTTGCTGGTCCGCGCGAAAAGGACCACGCCGCTGGTGGGCCTGTCGAGCCGGTGCGGCGAGCCAAGGTACACGTCGCCCGGCTTGTCGTACTTCTTCTTGATGTAGGCCTTGACCTTATCAATCAGCGTTTCGTCGCCGGTTTTATCGCCCTGGATAATCTCTCCGCAGGCTTTGTTGACCGCAACAATATGGTTGTCTTCGTAAATGATTTGCAAGGGAATACGTTGTTAAATTGTTAAATTGCCAATATTAAAAAGGACACCGGAAAAAGGGAACGGGAGAACGGAAGGCCTCAACTGAAATTTTTCCGGTGTCCGGTTTCCATGCTCCGTGTCCCGGCACAGGTCTTGTATCTTAATACTTGTGTCTAGTATTGTTCCTTCTCGTTTGGGAAATCACGCGATTTTACATCGTCAACATACCGGCCCACCGCTCCTTTGATTTCGGATGCCAGATCCGCATACCGGCGTAAAAAGCGCGGCGAGAATTCCTGGGAGATCCCGAGCATATCGTGGATCACCAGTACCTGACCGTCGACCCCGCCGCCTGCGCCGATACCAATGATCGGGATGGTAAGTGATTCGGCCACCTTCTTCCCCAGCGCTGCCGGGATTTTCTCGAGAACAATGCCAAAACACCCTGCTTTCTCCAGGAGCAGTGCGTCTTCATAAAGCTTCTCGGCTTCTGTTTCTTCCCTGGCCCTGACCACGTAAGTCCCGTATTTGTGTATCGACTGGGGCATCAGTCCGAGGTGTCCCATGATCGGTATGCCGGCCGAGAGGATGCGGTCGACCGATTCCAGGACTTCTTTCCCGCCTTCCAGTTTGACAGCGTCTGCCGCCGTTTCTTTCATGATCCTGATCGCCGAATTTAAAGCCTCCTTGCTGTTTCCCTGATAAGTTCCGAAAGGCAGGTCGACGACCACCAGGGCCCGTTTGACTGCTTTTACCACTGATGTCCCGTGATAGATCATCTGATCCAGTGTAATAGGCAGCGTGGTTTCATTGCCTGCCATGACATTGGAGGCAGAGTCCCCGACAAGAATAACATCAATTCCCGCTTCATCGACCAGTTTTGCCATGCTGTAATCGTAGCTGGTGAGCATCGATATTTTCTCGCCCCTCATCTTCATTTCCGACAAAACACGGGTAGTGACTTTTTTAATCTCAGTGTGTCCTGACATGATTGTTTTGATTTAATGACTGCAAAGATAAAGAAAAAACGGAGACCGGAGACCGGGGCCCGGAAGAAGGAAGAGGGTTGAATGGTTCCATGGTTTCATGGTCTTCTTTCCGCTCAAGGTTCTCTCAGGTCAAGGCTCAAAACTCAAAGCTCACGGTTTCGTCCGTCT
>CAZANK010000473.1:0-3197 GCA_964486235.1 uncultured Prolixibacteraceae bacterium
TTTCATTAAATTACTTTATATTTGTTCAAATATTTCAATTGCTTACAATGAAGGGCCTTTATCTCCTGTTTATTTTAGGATGCCTGCTTGCCTGCACACCAAAAAATACGGTCAAAACCGTCGACTTCACGGCTCACTGGGACACTGTTCGCGTCCTGAAGAACCCGCACAAAGGCTGGTATCATCATTTGCTCGACAACCGCATTGATCGTTATGAGATCAAAGATGACCAGATATTCAGGTCTTTCCCGGGAATGGATCACCTCTATCTTCGCCTGGCGTGGAGTTTTTTAGAACCGGAGGAAGGAAAGTATGATTGGCGCCGCATTGACGAAGTGGTCGAAAAATATGTCCCGCTGGGATACCATCTTGCATTCAGGATCACCAGCAAAGAAACCGGGACTTTCCCGGCTTCAGTCGGACAGGAGCTTCACGGCGTTCAATATGCCACGCCAACCTGGGTGGCAAAAGCCGGTGCAAAAGGGACGGTTGCTGAATATAACGGAATTAAATCGTGGGTCCCGGTGTGGGATGACCCCGTTTACCTCGAAAAACTCGACCGGTTCCAAAGCGCATTCGCTGCCCGTTACGATGGTCAGCCCTGGGTAAGCTACATTGACATCGGCAGCATTGGGGAATGGGGGGAAGGCCACACGAGCTTTTCAACCAAAATACCGCCAACGGTAAATGAAATAAAAGCGAATATTGCTGTTTTTCTGAACCACTTCAAAAAGAGCCAACTGGTTTGCAACGACGATTTGATTTGCGAAAGAAAGGAAGAAGCGGATGTAAAAATTCTATACGAATACGTTGTCAAACAGGGCATCTCCTTTCGCGACGACAGTCCCCTGGTGGATTGGTATTTTGACCACAACCTCGACACATGGACTGTTTCCAATCCCGAATTTTACGATCCTTTGTACCTGGAAAGGCCAGTTATCTTTGAACTCCAGCACTACCACGCAATAAAAAAAGACGGCAACTGGCTGGGGAAAAACGGTACCGGCATCATCCCGGAATATGGCTGTTCCGGTGCGGAAGTCATGCGAAAAGCCATCGAACTCATGCACGCCACCTACATTGGCTACCACGGTTTTGCAGAAGACTGGCTGGCCGAAAATCCCGACCTGACCAACGAGTTGGCCAACTGGTGCGGCTACTGGTACTTCCCGGTCAGCGCTTCGTACCCCCCGGTGCTGAAACCCGGTCAAAACGAAGCCGCCATCGTATGGGAAAACAAGGGGATTGCTCCGGCTTACCGTTCGTTTGCCCTGGTTTGGCAACTTGACCCTGAAAATGCGGACGACGCTTTTGAACTTCTGCCGGTTCCTTCAGGCAACAAAACCTGGCTTCCGGGAGCCCGCTCCGAAGAAAAATATACGCTGGACATTCCTTCGGGAATAAAAAAAGGAACGTATCAACTAAAATTCAAGCTCGTTGAACAGACCGCGTCAATCCCTCTCCCGATCCAGATCGGGCTGGAAGAAACGCTCATCGATGCGGATGGCTTCGTTAAACTGGGTAAAGTCGAAATTTGAATCCGTACCCGGACGATTAAGCGACGATCACCTTCACGCCGTTCTTTTCAAGCCGGTTTTTATCCTCCTCCGTAATGCCCGGATCGGTAATGACCATATCCACAGCAGACACCGGACCGATAAAGGCAAACCGTCGCCGTTCAAACTTCCGTGAGTCCGCAACCACGATCACCTGTCTGGCGATTTTTATCATGACCTGATTCAGATGCGCCTCCTCCGAATTGGGCGTAGACAGTCCGTGCGTGGTGTCAAAACCATCAACCCCAAGGAACAACTTGTCGCAATAAAACTTTTCAAAATTCTCATCAGCCAGGGAGCCGACCAGCGACAACGATTTCCCGCACAGTGATCCGCCCGGCATAAAGACACGGACGCCCTCGTACGTTGCCAGGATGCCCGCAATATTCAGCGCATTGGTAATGATGGTCAGATTGTTAAACTCCCCCAGGTTTTTCGCGATTTCTGTCGTCGTGGTTCCCGAATCCAGGACAATCGTATCGCCGTCTTCGATCAGGTTGATCGCAGCCTTCGCAATATTCTGTTTTTCCAAAAGATACCCCTTTTGATTGTCGGGAAAAGACGGATCAGTCGCCATCCTGTAGTGTTTCACCTGAATGGCACCGCCCCGTGCACGAATCAGCATATTCTGCTTTTCAAGATGAATCAGGTCGTTTCGGATGGTCACCTCGCTGATTTCGAACATCTTGCTTAACTCCTTCACAGAGACCTGTCCTTTTGACTCCAATTCCTCCAAAATGCCGGCCCGCCTTGAAACGGTAGACTTACTGAATGATCGATCCTTGTCTGTCTTCATGAACATCGAAAAATTTATTTCCTGTTGATCTTGACAAAGGTAGAAAACGTTCCTGACTATAACAAAATTCCAGAACCTATTCAAGGTCAAAAGATTCACGCCATGAAATCTTCCATCATTAAATTTAGAAAAAGCCCGGCAGTTACGCGGGCTTTGATAAGCGCGTCGAACATCACCCTAAATCCGGGATTTTCATCGTTTCGCCGCCTTTCAGCGCGGATGCGTGTGCGATGATACCGGGAACCGTATAGGCCCATGCCTCCGCGATGTCGATTTCAGGGTTCCTGTTTTCAACGACCGAGTTGATAAATTCGTTGGTGATGAAGCCGTGCGACCCGCCATGGCCGCTGTTGTGCCGCATCGGTTCAGGCAGCATCCCGGTTTCGTACCATTTTTCCTGCGCGTATGGCTCCATTTTGACATCGCTCACTTCAAATCCGCCGTCATCCTTCTTGCTTTTTGAAGTGGTGATTACCTGGTGGACGCCGGTATCTTTATAGCCCATGTAAAAACTCATCTTGTCGCCGCGCCAGTCGCCACGCTCGCAATGGGCTAACGCTCCTCTCCAGCAAACCTCCCCGTAAAAAGCATTGCCCTGATTCGTTTTAAAAAACGCGGTCTCGTTCCAGAAAGGGTTCTGATACGGATTATCTTTCAGGATCGGACTGCCGTCGCCCCAGCCGACACAACTCGCGGTCGCCAGTCGTTCGCCGGTCACGGAGATCAACATCGAGGTGACATGCGTGGGGTACAGCATCGGGGGAAGTCCATGTCGCCAGGTCGGTTTCCCCTGCTCAAAATAGAGTTCCTCCAGTCCGGGCTGGTAGTACTGACCACTGCTGCTG
>CAZANK010000474.1:0-3188 GCA_964486235.1 uncultured Prolixibacteraceae bacterium
TGTTTAAACGCAACATTCACATCCTGATAAGATCCTGTTCTTAAAACATAATCGAACCAGTTGGTATTGGTTGCTTCCGCTTCTTCCCGCGTAAGCCTCGTTGGGAAACGGGATGCCGGAAGGGCATAATCAACGTCAAAAGTCCGATTTGGCACATTTGTATGAGCCAAACTCATATCTGCTATTTCAAACCATTCTGTTGTATTCACAAAATCGAATTTGTCAATTGATTTTGTCAAATGAGAAATACCTGTTGAGTAATCAACTTGTATTGATCCTTTCTCGTTAATTTTCCCTGATTTTGTTGTCACAATGATTACACCATTAGACCCTCTGGATCCATAGATAGCAGTAGCTGCTGCATCTTTTAAAACTTCTATTGATTCGATATCGTTCGGATTCATGGTTGCCAAAATGTTTTGACCGGCAGAAGTCCCATCATTCAAACCGACTTCACCGTTACCAAAAACAGGCATCCCGTCAATTACCCATAAAGGATTGCTTCCGGAGTTAATTGAATGGTAACCACGCACTTTAACATCAACAGTTGCTCCGGGAGAACCACTGGTAGTTGCAACCTGCACGCCTGCTGCACGCCCCTGTAATATATCGGTAAAAGAAGATGTCGGGGTTTGTACCAGTTCATCGCCTTTTACCGAAGCCACAGAACCGATGACATCTCTCTTTTTTTTGGTCCCATAACCTATTGCTACTACTTCATCGATCCCCACGGTTTCTTCAGCCATCGTTACATTGATCTGGTTCTTCCCAGCAATAGCTACTTCCTGGGTTTTCATCCCCACGAACGAAAAAGACAGCACTCCGTCGGCAGGGACATTGGAAACAGAATACTCTCCGTTCGTATTAGTAACGGTGCCATGACCAGTGCCCTTAATAATCAGGGTTACGCCAGGAAGCGGCGAACCGGAGGCGTCGGTCACCCGGCCGGAGACGTTGAGGGATTGCTGTTGAGGGACGGAGACCTCCCCTATACCTACTTTTGCATTCTTGATGACCACGATATTGCTGTTAACCATTTCGTAAGTCAAATCCGTCCCCAATATTTGATCTAATACTTCCTTCAGATTGGAATCCTGCGAATTTACGCTGACAGTCCCTGACAGGTCAACCGCCCGGCTGTCGTAAAAAAACCGGTAATCGCTGGACTTTTCGATATTATCCAATAGCTCGGAAAGCTTCACATTCCGGTAATTCAGGTTCAGTTTCGCGGCTTGCGAATACGTTTCCGCAGAAACCTGAACAAGCGCGATCAGCAGAAAAAAAGCTGTAATCTTCATAACTCTAATCATTTTTTTCACATCAGGAAGCTTAAACTTCCCGTGGTACGCATTCATTTTTTTCATAAATTTACTGTGTTAAAAATTGATGAATAAAGCTTGGCGGCTTTTATTGATTTTTAATGGGGGAACCGTTGGTCCCCAGGTAAACGGGGGTGCCGGCAGGCATACCCCGTTTCAGTTTTTTCAGACCTTTCGTATTACATAGGCATCTTTTATGAGTTGGATTGAATCATTTTTTCTTTTTGATATAAATATGGTTTCCTTCGCGCGAATAGCTGAAAGGTTCTTTCGCAGCCCGCTCAAACACATCCATCAGCGTATAAATGTTGTCATGAATGCTGAGGCTGCCACTGAATAAACGTTTCTTCAGCATTTCTTCCTCGAACGTCACTTCCACATTGTAAATCCGTTCGATTTTTTTAGCCAGCTCTTCAAACGTTTCGTTCTTAAACTGGTATACGCCGTTCAGCCAGTAGTCGTAAAAGCTGTCCGTTACCTCCGATGCGGCAACCTTTCCGGAAGACTTATCAAAAACCAGGCACTGAGAAGGCGTCATCAGATAGGAACGGAATTGATCCGTCTGACTATTCTCTTTTACTTCAAACCGAATCTCTCCGGAGATGAGCTCGGCTTTGATGGATTGATCGTCCGGATACGCAACGACCGCGAATCTTGTCCCCAATACTTTGATCCGGCTTTGTCCGACTTTTACCAGGAAAGGATGTGCTTTGTCATGCGTGACGTCAAAAAAGCCTTCTCCTTCCAGTTCAACGACGCGGTTCTTCCCTGTAAATTCTTCAGGATAGATGAGTTTTGTTCCGTTACTGATCCAGACTTTCGATCCGTCCGGCAACACCACCGACGACCTGTTCCCGTGAGGTACAAAAAACTCATTCATCGTCATTTCTTTGTGAATATCCCTTGTACCGGTGATGTATCCTGTCAGGAGCGCAAATACAACAAGGGCTGCGTATTTTACAACACGCCATAACCGGAAGGATTGCTTTTTGTCGCCAGACTTTTTCCGGACCAGGGAAAGCGCCTCCCGAATCTTCGTTTCCGGCATCTCTTTACCGTGTTGCAGGATCGCCCACAGGTTTTTATACCGGATGTATTCTTCCTTGTTTTCGTCAGCGGACTTTATCCACCCGATTACTTCAGAATGATCGTCGGCGGACTGATTTGAAGCGATAAACGATATGAGCCTGTCCTTTTCCATTTTTCGGTTTCTGTTTGTAGAATGCGCAAGTGCCCCGCATACCCTATCTCTGTTTTAAAAAAAATGCAACTTGAACCGCATTTTTCCTAAAATAGAAATACGAGCAACGCCAGGTAATCTTTTAACGCGACTTTGAGTACTTTCAGTGCTTTTGTGATTTGTCCCTCCACAGCCTTCACCGAAATTTGAAACATGCCGGCAACTTCGGCATTTTTCCTGCCTTCCATGCGACTTAAAATGAAAATTTCGCGACACCGCGGGGGCAACTTTTCGAGCGTATCATGAACGATCTGTTCAATTTCCATAAACGTTACCGGAGAAGTGTCCAACCGTTCCAACGCCTCCAGATTCACACCAAACAACGTCTCCTTCGCAATTTTATGATCCGAATACTTCTTTTTCACCTTTTCGTGGCGTAAAAACATCAGACAGTTGTTCTTCACATTGGTATACAGGTAGCTTTGCAACTGATTTTCGGTTGAAAAGACTGGCATTTTTTCGAGCAGTGTGACAAACGCATCCTGAACCAAATTCTGCGCATCGTCTTCAGGCACGTATTCCCTGGCAAAGGCAACTAAACGCGGATAGTATACAGTGAAGGCAACACCGAAGGCGGCTTCATTTTTTTTATTTAAAAGACCGATCATATCGTTCGAAAGTACCTTCAT
>CAZANK010000475.1:0-3183 GCA_964486235.1 uncultured Prolixibacteraceae bacterium
TAGGTGGTCGATAGCGGCAATTTCATGGACGTTCCGAGTGAGATCAGAATGCTGGCAACCATCAGGTTGACAGCCGCCCGGATGGTGTCGAACGATGCTTTCACATCGCCTTTTTTGCGTGGCGGGTCGGGGAGGTTCTCAAAACGGGAATCGATTTGCTGCAGGAGCCGGTCGGGCAATATCCTCCTGATCTGTTTGTTGATCAAGATAGTATTCCGCACGATCATCCGCGAAGCCTGTGAAGATCCGAACCGTTCATCCCCTTCGGTCTGGCGCGACAGGTCAACCGTTGTGGCGATCACGTTCCGGGCCTTCCGTGAGGTGATCAGGGTAATGACCATGATCAGTCCGGCGAGGAACAACATGTACACCGGTGTGGCAAGGTCACCCTTCAGCGCATCCATCAAAAACTGGTCGGGACCGGCACCACTGCCTGCCCAGATGTTGTAAGACTGAAAACCGGCTACCGTAACCCCGATGAAATTCACCAGGTCATTCCCGGCAAAAGCCATGGCCAGTCCAAAGGTGCCGACCAGGACAACGATTTTCGGAATATCAATTTTAAAGGACCAGTACAGCAGTTGTAAGATGATGGTCCAGCCAATGAAACTGATCATCAGGATGGCGAAAATATGATCGGTCATAAAAGCCATCTGTTCCTGCGTAATAAAGGAAGTGCTTTTTAAACCCTTGATGATCAGGAAATGCGTCATGGCCGCGATGGAAAGTCCTCCGAACAGGGCCCCGTAGTAAGGCAATGTTTTTTTGATCCGGAACGAGAAAATGATCCGGGTGATATACTGAACCACCGAGCCGACAACAAATGCGATCGCTACCGAAAGGAAAATCCCCGAGATGATCGCGAACGCTTTTTCCGTGTTGATATAATTGGTAAGCCCCAATAAATTTTCACCCGACCGGATAATCTTGATGGCTGATGCGGCAACCGAAGCGCCAAGCAATTCAAAAACCATCGAAACGGTGGTGGAGGTCGGCAATCCAAGGGTATTGAAAAGGTCAAGCAGGATCACATCTGCAATGACCACCGAGAGAAAGATGATCATCACCTCGGAGAAGACAAACATGTCGGGATTAAAGATCCCTTTACGGGCGACTTCCATCATGCCGCTCGAAAAAGTGGCTCCGATCAGGACGCCAAGACCTGCCACGGAGAAAATCAGCCATTTCGGTGCAGCCTTTGACCCGATAGCGGAATTCAGGAAGTTGACGGCGTCATTACTTACTCCCACCACCAGATCGGAAATGGCCAGAGCAAACAAGACTACAACGAGGATCAGGTAGTATTGTTCCATACGTAAATCTCTTCGCGTGCAAAAATAGAACCTATTATCAGGACGTAAGGGTGTTTGAATGTTAAATTAATGTTAACTGTTTGTGTCTTAGAAAACCATTTTTTTGTTTTACTTTTACGCCCAAAATCAGATGGCATGAAGACTTATCCCGTACGGAGGCTGGCGTTTTATATCGCGTTGATGATTACCATGATAAGCCTGATCTTTATTTTTATTATCAGTTTTTCGGGCGCCCCGTTCTTTGTCAATTTGCTCCTGTTTGTTGTTTTTTTTGTGGTCCAGTATTTTGCGTTTGTGTTTATTCTCCGGAAATATATCAATGAAAAAATAGAGCCGATTTATAAGGTGATTCGTGACAAGCCGGTTCGCAGCGGTTCAAAAGCAGGCAGAGGAAGCGGGAATATTATCGCTGATGTCAGGAAGGATGTGGAAGAATGGGCAAAAAACCAGGCGGAAGAAATTACCCGTTTGAAAGATCTGGAACGTTACCGGAAGGAATTTGTGGGAAATGTTTCCCATGAGTTGAAAACACCCATTTTCAACATTCAGGGATATATCCTCACGCTGATGGAAGGCGGGCTCGACGATCCCAAGATCAACAAATTATACCTGAAGCGCACGGAAAAAAGTATCGACAGGATGATTTCGATCGTGGAAGATTTGGAGTCGATCACCAAACTGGAGTCGGGGGAACTGAAGCTGCGGATGGAGAGTTTTGATCTGGTCAGATTGGTGGACGACGTGTTCGAGATGGAGTTGATGATGGCCAATGAACGGAAAATCAAGCTTCTGATCGATCGTCCGAACAGGGCGGTCACGGTCAGGGCGGATAAAAAAAGGATCATGGAAGTCATGACCAACCTGGTGGCCAATGGGATTAAGTATGGGAAAAGAAACGGCTTTGTGAAGGTGTCGTTTTATGACCTGAAAGATACGGTGATGGTGGAAGTGATGGATAACGGGATTGGCGTGGAGAAGAAAGACCTTCCCAGGATCTTTGAACGTTTTTACCGGGCCGACAAGTCACGCTCGCGCGAACAGGGGGGAACCGGATTAGGCCTCTCCATTGTAAAACACATTATTGAAGCGCATAAACAGACCATTAATGTGAAATCTGTGGTTGATGAAGGGACTACTTTCACGTTTACACTTGAAAAAGCGAAATGAAAGTGGTAAATTTCGTGTTCTTTTGTGAGCTGGTTTAACTGCGTTCTGTCGTGATCATTTAGCATTAATACCTTTCAGTATGAGTGAAGAGAAATTCAAGATCCTGTTAGTTGACGATGAAGTCGATATTCTCGAATTTATCAGTTACAACCTTGAAAAAGAAGGGTTCAAGGTATATACCGCGCAAAATGGCGCAGAAGCCATTCGCATTGCAGAGAAAAAATCGCCTCATCTGATTATTCTGGATGTCATGATGCCTGAGATGGATGGCATCGCTGCGTGTGAGGAATTGCGAAAAATACCCTCCTTGCAGGGAAGCATTATTGCTTTTTTGACAGCCCGGGGTGAAGATTATTCGCAGATTGCAGGCTTTGAGGCAGGGGCTGACGATTATATCACCAAGCCCATCCGGCCCAAAGTGCTTGTAAGCCGCGTCAAGGCCTTGCTGAAACGGACCGGAACAGGAGGGTCGTTCACCGCGGCTGCTGCCGAGGCGGGCAGTTCTTTGGCCATTGGGGATTTGGTGATTGACAAGGAACGCTACCTGGTCAAGAAAAACGGGGAAGAAATGATCCTTCCGCGCAAAGAGTTCGAGCTGCTTTCGTTATTGGTTTCAAAACCCGGGAAAGTATTCACCCGCGAAGAGATTTATTATTCGGTTTGGGGAGATAATGTGGTCGTGGGCGATCGGACCATCGATGTT
>CAZANK010000476.1:0-3182 GCA_964486235.1 uncultured Prolixibacteraceae bacterium
GCGTCACACCGGTCAGATCAGGAATGATCGTCTTCTCGCCCGAAGCCGACTTTCCGACCACCAGCTCGATGCTGGAACCCCGTTCAATCATCTGTCCCGGCGCCATGAACGACCCGTTGAACTTTTGGGCCAGCACCAGGTTGGGGTATTCAGACGGGACGTACGTCACCTCACCCACATGTAAACCGACCCCCTGCATGATGCTGACCGCCTGTCGCAATGAGATGTCGGTCAGTTCAGGCATCATGATCCGCTCCGGGTTCCCGGAACAGATGGTCAGCAAAACCGTGCGTCCTTCCTTGACCGAAAAGCCGGGCACCGGAAACTGGTCGATGACGGTTCCCGGGGTCGCATCCCGGGTATAGATGGAATCCATGATTTCCCAGCGCAGACTCTTCTCCGCGGCCAGGCGGGCCACTTCTTCCATGTTCCTGTTCCGGAAATCGGGAATGACGAAAGACTCCCCATGGTTGGTGTACCCCCGCAACATCACCAGCACGATAACCAGAAGCATCCATGTGACCAGCACGGCAGCGCCCAAATTCAGCAGAAACGTTTTACTTGAAAGAAAAGCTCTGAAACCCATGATACGAAAGCGGCTAAATTTTCCCTGTAAAAATAGTTTAAAATTCAAAGAAACGCTTCTGTGCCGGCAGGAATCCCCACAAAAACAACAGGGATCAGACACAAAAAGGTAAAGAACCAGGGTTCCTTACCTTTTTATGCCGCATCACAGGAGCGTTCTCCCCTAGCGTTTATGTCTTGGTTCGTCCGAAACGGTCAGTTTCTTTCTTCCTTTAGCCCGGCGTGCTTTCAACACCAACCGGCCTCCCGGCGTTGACATCCTTTCGCGAAAACCATGTTTGTTTCTCCGCTTTCTGTTTGATGGCTGAAATGTCCTTTTCATTTGTTTTTTTTTAATGTCACGTATCCGTATCAGGACACGGGCGTTATATTTTTTATACCTGTTTACGTTCTTCCCGCGGCATTATTCTTCCCGCGATGGCTAATTCGGAGTGCAAAATTAAACCTTTTTTATTTCCGGCCAAAAATATTGAAGCTCATTTTGCATTTTTTAAGGAACTAATCCTGAATCGTCGCCATTCCTCCCGATGGGCAATGGATCACTTTCTTGGTTTCGAAAAACGCTTCTTCAAAAAACGACCTTAACGCAAACACGCTGACCCGGTCCTTGAAAGGGACAAGCTCTTCGTCAAAATCGCCCCCCTTTAAATACAGGATCCCGTTCGGCAGCTCATTTCTCCGCGTGCGTCCGACCCGGGGAAGCACCAGGGAAACGAACGCCGGGAAGGCGGTGACCGCACGGCTGACGACAAAGTCAAATTTCCCGCGCACTTCCTCGGCCCGCACCTGGCGCGCGTTTACGTTCCGGAGGCCCGTCGCGGCAATCACCCCGTTCACCACCTTTATCTTCTTGGCAATGGAGTCGATCAGGAAAAACTCAGACTCCGGAAACAAGATCGCCAGGGGGATGCCGGGGAATCCGCCTCCCGTGCCCACGTCCATGACCCGCGTTCCAGGTCTGAAACGGATGACCTTCGCGATGCCCAGCGAGTGCAGGATATGACGTTCGAACAGGTGGTCGATATCCTTTCTTGAAATCACGTTGATCTTCGCGTTCCATTCCCTGTACAACCCGTCCAATGCCGCAAGCTGTCGTTCCTGAAGCGGGTTCAGGTCCGGA
Source organism: uncultured Prolixibacteraceae bacterium (assembly GCA_964486235.1). Lineage (GTDB taxonomy): Bacteria > Bacteroidota > Bacteroidia > Bacteroidales > Prolixibacteraceae > JBCFBK01. The sequence goes on from CAZANK010000476.1 coordinate 1,706, forward strand.
AAATATTTTTTGATGATTTCCATGGATCAGTCGCCTTGCCCGTCCATTTCGGTCGATTCGATCATTTTAAACAACATCTCCCGCGCCCTGAAAAGCTGGGCTTTCACCGTCCCGAGCGGCAGCCGCAGTTCCCTGGCAATCTCCTCATAGGAATACTCCCTGAAATACCTCAGCTCAACGAGCATCCGGTAGCGCGGCCTGAGGCGACGCACCACCCGCCTCAACAAAAGGGCCGTCTGATAACGGATCATTCGCTGCTCCGGATCCGGATCGATTGATTTCAGCTTCACCGGCGGGTCACTTTCATTCCCCTCCTGGGTATTCTCAATCGAGATAAGCACGCCTTTCCGTTTCCTCAAAAAATCGATGCAATTGTTGGAGGCGATCTTAAAAAGCCAGGTACTGAACGCGTAATTCGGGGAATACTGGTGGAGATTTTTGAAAGCCTTTCCGAACGCCTCAATGGTCAGGTCTTCGGCATCGCTTTTGTTGTTGACCATCTTCAGCAACATGTAATAGATGGCATCCTTGTATTTACCAAGCAACCTTGCAAAAGCCTTTTCTTCGCCTCGCAAGGCGGCCTCAACCAGCACGTAATCCTGTTGAGCCTTATCCGTCAACTTCGGGTTTAAATCCATTTATTCCGTTGCATGTGAATCGCCAAAACCACCCGGTGATAACCACTGATAACCGGTCTGACCAACAGGTAGGCTAACGAAGATAAAAAGATTTTCTTTTCATTCAAATGATTCCGGAGACTTTTAACAATAAAAAGATGCACGGCAAGCACCGGAATAAACGGGGCCACGAAGATAAACCAGTAGTGAATTTCCGTGATCATCAGCCAGATAAGACCTGCAAATAAAGCCATGACGGCAAAATCCTCCAAACCCAGGACCATGCGTTTCAGCCAGCCGAAATTCTTCCTGATCAGAATCCTTTTTTGAACCAGCTCCGCGAAGTCGCGTCTGTCCGCCGGAACATCTTCCCGGAGATTGGTGTCCGGATCGACCGAAACCCCCACTTTCATTTTCCTGCGGTTCAGCAGCAGTTCCATGTCGGCAAAATCGTCATTCATCCGTCCCTTGAAGCCTTCCGATTCAAAATAGATCCGCTTTTGAAACAAGACGTTGGACTGCTGGTAAAAGAGGGCCATCCCCGATAATGAGTATGCCGCCGACGCGAGAAATGAATAAAACCGCTCCACCCGGCACCACCGGTTGTAAAAGCCTTTCCGCCACTGATAGTTGATGTAATTCACCGTGGCCGTATGCTCCTCCGTGATTTCCGCGTTGATCTTTTTCAGGAAGCCGGAAGAAATTTCGCCAACCGCGGGGGTGAGAAAAATCACCCAGTCATATCGGGCCGCCTTCAGCGCCAGGTTGACAACCATCTTGCCGGAGAAGCGCATTTCCTGACTCAACGCGCTGAATTTCAGGTTCGGGTAGCGTTTCGACAGCGCGCCGACGATGGTCAG
>CAZANK010000477.1:0-3180 GCA_964486235.1 uncultured Prolixibacteraceae bacterium
AAAAGCAGTTGATTCCCAGGATTTATGATTCGCTTCCCAAAAGGGATGATGTAATTCATGTGTACCGGCAGATCAGGCTCTTTATTGAGAACAAGTTTGTGGAGCAAAGCCGAAACCGGAATGACTGATCGGCTGGTTTGTGCCTGCAACATGGTTTCGGAGAAGGAGATCGTCCAGGCCTTGAAAAAAGGAGCAACGGAAACGCCCGACATTCAACGGATCACCCAGGCCGGGACCAGTTGCGGCAGGTGTTTGATGACGATCGACCGGATGGTTGAGGACTATGAGCGAATGCATCCGCGCGATCCGCAAGGTAAATTGGGGTTTTAACCTTTCTGATTTAAAAAAAGCTTCTCAGGAAAAGAGAAGCTTTTTTTAACATGTATTTTTTGTGCCGTATCGCTACATCAGGAAACTGAGCAGGATACCGGCAGCTACCGCCGAACCGATTACCCCGGCGACATTGGGCCCCATCGCGTGCATCAGCAGGTGGTTGGTTTTGTCATATTGTAATCCGATAACCTGAGAAACCCTTGCGCTGGCAGGAACGGCAGAGACCCCTGCATTCCCAATCAGCGGGTTGATCTTGTTTTCTTTCGAAAGGAACAGGTTAATGAATTTTACGAATAACACACCACCCGCAGTTGCAATGGCGAAAGAACATGCGCCAAGCACGAAAATGCCAAGCGATTTCATGGTCAGGAAAGTGGTTGCCTGCGTGGAGGCACCGACAGTAAGGCCAATCAGGATCGTTACAATATCGATCATCGGGCCTTTTGCCGTATCGGCCAAACGTTTGGTTACACCACTTTCTTTCAGTAGGTTGCCGAAAAATAGCATTCCAAGAAGCGGGAGGCCGCTTGGAACAATGAAGGTGGTCAGCAACATGCCGACTATGGCGAAAATAATTTTTTCTTTCTTGGATACCGCACGGGGTGGTTTCATCCGGATGAGGCGTTCTTTTTTTGTCGTCAGCAGCCGCATGACAGGCGGCTGGATGACGGGAACGAGAGCCATATAGGAATAGGCCGAGACAGCGACAGCACCCATCAGGTCCGCAGCCAGTTTCGATGAAATGAAAATGGCGGTGGGACCATCTGCGCCACCGATAATGCCGATCGCGCCGGCTTCTGAAGGGGTATATCCAAGAGCAAGCGCAAAGCAGTATGCTCCGAAAATACCAAGTTGGGCTGCAGCCCCGATAATGATCAGTTTCGGGTTGGAAATTAGCGCCGAGAAATCGGTCATCGCGCCAATCCCGAGAAAGATCAGAGGCGGATAGACGCCTTTCGTTACGCCAAAATAAAGGTAATTCAAAACACTTCCCGACTCATAGATGCCAATCTCCTTTCCCGGAACAAAGGCAATGTTACCAATCAGAATACCGAACCCGATCGGGATCAGCAGCATCGGTTCAAACTCTTTCGTGATAGCCAGGTAAATGAGGCTCAGGCCCACGAGGATCATGATTACATGGCCTACCGTCACATTGGCATAAGCTGTTTCATGAAGAAATTCAGCGACGTTACTGATAATGAACTCGAAAAAACTTCCCATCTTATTCTCCTATTATCATTAACACATCGCCTTCCATGACTGCATCTCCTTTGCCTTTTAGGATGGAAAGAACCTTTCCCGCTTTGTCGGCTTCGATGTTATTCTCCATCTTCATCGCTTCCAGCATAAGCAGTTTTTGTCCGCGTTGAACGACGTCTCCTTCCCTGACGAAAATGTCGAGAATCACTCCCGGTAGCGGAGATTTAATATTCCCGGCCCCTTTCGGTGCTGACGGACTGGCTGTTTTTGCCGAGGCCGGGTGAATATCGGTTGACGGGACCGCTTTTGGACGAATCAGTTTAGGCGTCTTGGTCGTTTGGATATTTTTCTCCACTTCAACCCGGTAGGTGGTTCCGTTAACTTCTATCTCGACAACATTATCTTCAATATTGAGGATATCTGTTTCGTATTCGTTGCCGTTTATTTTGAATTTGAACTTTTTCATGTATGTTTTAACTTAATTGTGCACCATTTTAGTTTTCAATAGCCGTTTTTTCTGCTCAGCAAAACGCAAACATGTTTGGCTTTGCATCCATTTCGTTGGAACGGGCGTATAGAACTTTTTCACATCGCGTACCGGTGTATGAAACTCCGCACATCATCCTTCGCTGTTTTTAGAACGCTTAACGCGGTGTTTTTCTGAGGGTGTAAATCTTGGAACTCCAGGGGGAGTATGTCCGCGCCACTTTTTTCATCGTCAGCACCGTATTTTCCCGGTCATGCATTTCGTTTTGGTACAGGTATAACGCCATGGCAATTGCCGCATTCACTTCACCCGATACGACAGGAGCTTTTACGGCAGATTTCACTTCTTCAGAAACGCTGACCTTCTTCCTTTTCTTTCTGTTCATGAAACGGAAGATAATCATGAAGGTCAGCAATAAGGAAACCAACGCTGAAAGGACAACCGTCATCGAGATCACTGTCATCCCGAATCCGTAGGGATCAATGGCGACAAATTCTTCCCCCGAAGTCATCTTCCTGCTGTAATCATTGTCCGATCCGGGAGTGGTATGCGTTGTCAGTATCCATTCATCTGATCCCGGGCTAATCCGTGCATAGGCCGTGTCCTGCTTCTGCTTTCCGCTAATTTCAACTTTGTCGATTAATGTTTTGCCGTTTACATCAAAAAGGGCGATGACCTGTGAACCCCGTAAATCAAAATTAACATGAAATATACCGCGGCTCGGATTATTATCTGCAAAAAACACCAGATATCCCCTCGGAGGTATGGTTGTTTTTGCCGTGCTGGACGGAATCCAGTACTTCTTCGGATTATTAAGATCGTCAGTCAAATAGCATCCGCCGATATTCACGTTTGCGTAAGTGGTGTTGATGATTTCGATCCATGGAGAACGTTCCCCGTAATCGTCTTCATAATTGGATACGTTATTCGCCAGGACTTCATTAATCCTCAGTCCGAGGGCTCCCTGGGCGAACCCGGAGAAACCTGAAGTGAACAGAATGAGGAAGATAACCCCGGAGAGTAAAAGCTTTATTTTAGCTTGTATGGTCATGTTATAAAGGAATGTTAGTGTGTTTTTTTGGAGGCATCATATCCTTTTTCGTCGCCAGCGTCTGTAAAGCCCTGATCACACGGAAACGCGTATTTCGCGGTTCAAT
>CAZANK010000478.1:0-3179 GCA_964486235.1 uncultured Prolixibacteraceae bacterium
ATGCCACCTGGCCCACCGAATGGATTTTGCAGTCGGTTTTGATGGCGTGGAACGACTTCCTGTACACCGGTAATCAGGAATCGTTGGAGCAATTTTATGTTGATCTGAAAGCCAAGACCTTGCTGGCGTTGGCCGGAGAAGACGGTTTCATCAGCACCCGGACCGGCAAAGTAACGCCCGAAGTGCTGAAATCCATTCATTTGAACGATGACCTGCGCGACATTGTGGATTGGCCGCACACCGGCATCCTTGGCCTGGGCAAAAATGAACTGGGGGAGACCGATGGCTTCGTTTTTCAGGATGTCAACACGGTGGTCAACGCGTACCATTATTTTGCGTTGAAGGTCATGGCGACCATCGCCCGGCAACTAAACAAACCGGTTGAAAGTGCATTTTACGCGGATCGCGCCGAGGCCCTCAAAAAGGTTTTCAATTCAAAGTTGATCGATAAAAAGCGGAAAATTTACGTAGACGGTATCGGCACGGACCATGCTTCGCTCCATGCCAATATGTTCCCTCTGGCTTTTGGCCTGGCGCTGGAAAAGAATGTTGGCAGGATCAATGAATTCATCCAGTCGAGAGGGATGGCCTGCAGCGTTTACGGCTCCCAGTTCCTGATGGAAGCGGTTTACGACGGGAACAACGCGGATTACGGGTTGAAACTGCTGACTTCAACCGAAGAGCGAAGCTGGTATAACATGATCCGTGCCGGTTCAACGATCGCGATGGAAGCCTGGGACAACAAGTATAAGCCGAACCAGGACTGGAACCATGCCTGGGGAGCAGTGCCGGCCAACATCATTCCCCGAAAACTGATGGGCATTGAACCGCTGGAGTCCGGATTCAGGAAAATCCGGATCAAACCGCAGCCGGCAACCCTGGCTCATGCAGAAATAAGGTGTCCGACCATCCGCGGCGAGGTGATGGTTTCCTTTAAAAATGATCCCGGTGAATCGTTCTGGTTAACGGTGACGATCCCGGCGAATTCGACAGCCGATGTTTATTTGCCGTTATGGTCAAAGTCGCAGGGCATCACGATGAACGGCGAAAAAATAGCTTTTACCTCCGCGGGCAGTTATGCGGTGATCAAAAACGTGGGTTCAGGGAACCATTCTTTTGAAGTCCTTAACTTCCGTTAGTTTTTGGTCATCGTTTGGCAATTGATGAAAAATTTAATGATAATCAGGAAAAGAGTATGTTGAAATTCGATATTCTGCTGGGCGTAATGCTTGCCGGTTTTGTGTTGCAGGCTCAGCCAGGTTACAAGCTTGAGACAGACACCACCGTTTCTGTTTCGGCGATGACAGAAGGTTTTAAAACTCCGCCGTCGGAATCCCGCCTGCGTTGTTACTGGTGGTGGCTGAACGGGATGGCGACAAAGGGATCCATTACCCGTGATCTGGAAGAAATGAAAGCCAAAGGCTATGGTGGTGCGTCGATTGTCGATGCCGGGAGTTCCAGTTACAACGTGGCCCGCAAAACAGCAGCAGGACCGGTTTTTATGAGCCCGGCGTGGATGGAGTTGTATCGTCATGCCGTACGCGAAGCGGAAAGGGTGGGGATTGAACTGAGCGTGAACGTGCAAAGCGGCTGGAACCCGGGTGCGCCGTCCATTACTCCGGAAATGGCGCTGAAAAAGCTGGTTTACTCGGAAACCGAAGTGAAAGGAGGACAAACGGTGGCAATTGAACTTCCGCAGCCGGAAACAAAACTGCTGTACCGGGACGTCAAAGTACAGGCCATCCCGGCACCATCAAAAGATTCGCCGGTAAAAAACGAAGCAATTACCAACTGGGACAAAAAGTCATTGAACAAACCCATGGGTTGGAAGGGGATCTATCCCCTCGGCGAATTACGGGAAGGCTTTGATCATCCCGTAAAAACTGAGGTGATCCGGAAAGAAGATCTAATTGATTTAACCGGTCATTTTGACGGGAAGACGATAACCTGGGATGCTCCGGCCGGCAATTGGCTGGTGATCCGTTACGGCTGGACCTGTACCGGAGCCAGGACATCAACGACCAGCGACGGCTGGTCGGGACTGTCGCTCGACCACCTGAACCCCGACGCCTTCGAACTTTTTCGCAGATCCGTTATTCAACCGTTGATCGACGCCGCACAGGAAGCAGGCAACAGTGTCAGGTTCCTGCAGACCGACAGTTGGGAAATGGGCGTGGTGAACTGGACGAACCGTTTTCCGGAGGAATTCAAAAAGTTCCGGGGATACGATTTGGATCCATACCTGCCGGTGATGACGGGCAGGGTCGTGGAAAGCCAGGAGGTATCCAACCGTTTCCTGCACGATATCCGCAAAACAGTGGGAGACTGTGTCGCTGAATACCATTACCGGTTGTTTGCAGAGCTGGCTCATCGGCATGGCATGGGTATTCATCCGGAATCGGGAGGACCACACTCCGCACCGGTAGATGCCCTGCGTGTGATGGGGATCAGCGATTTTCCTCAGGGTGAGTTCTGGGCCACCTCCAACACCCACCGGGTTTCGGATGCCGACCGGCTGGCCGTGATGCAAAGCGCGTGCGTGGCCCATACTAACGGGAAACGGTTCGTGGCCGCAGAAGGTCCCACCAGTATCGGTCCACAGTGGGAGCGTTCGCCCAAAGAGCTGAAGTCCAACATAGACCGGGTGTTTTGCTCGGGCGTGAACCGCATCGTGTGGCATACCTTTACGTCTTCGCCCAAAGCGTTTGGGTTGCCCGGCAACGAGTATTTTGCAGGCACCCACCTGAATCCGAACGTAACCTGGTGGAAAGAGGCAGGCGGTTTCATTGCATACCTGAACCGTTGCAGTTACCTGTTGCAGCAGGGCCTTTTTGTGGCCGATGTCCTGTATTATTATGGCGATGATGTCCCTAATTTTGTTTTTCTGAAAGAAGAATATCCGGGCCCTGGTTTTGGATATGACTGGGATAAATGCTCCAAAGATGTGATCCTGAACCGTGTATCGGTAAAAGATGGAAGGCTTGTTTTGCCCGATGGGATGCGTTACCGCGTTCTTGTCCTGGCCCCCGAACAGGGGACTGACCTGAATGTGCTGAAGAAAGTGGAAGAGCTGGTGAAAGCGGGCGCCACGGTGATCGCGCCCCGGCCCGTTCGTACCACTGGATTGACCGCCTGGCCCGAAGGAGACGCCGGGTTGACTGCGGTTGCCGATCGTCTTT
>CAZANK010000479.1:0-3171 GCA_964486235.1 uncultured Prolixibacteraceae bacterium
GAAGAATTGTCGGAATTAAGGATCCTTCAAAATAACCGGATCGAAGGCGTGAAAAGCGCCGGACTGGGCAAGCTGTATTTTGTGGCCGAATTCAGCAAGCCGTTCCGCTATTACGGCACGTTCGACAACGACTACCAGACGCCCGAATCGGGCGGCAGTATCTGGCCTTATAAAAACGGGGAAACAGGCAAAAATATCGGCGCGTTTGTCACCTTCAGGACTTCGGACGGTGAGCAAATCCTGGTCAAAGTCGGAATCTCTTACACGAGCGTGGAAGGTGCCCGGAATAACCTGCACACAGAAATTCCGGACTGGAATTTTGACCGGATAAGGCACGATGCCCGGTCGGTCTGGAATAAGGAGTTGAAGCGGATCGCTATTGACGGTGCCACCGCCGGACAGAAGAAGATCTTTTATACAGCGATGTATCACTCCCTGCTGGCCCAGTATATTTCGCAGGATGCCGACGGAAAATACACGGGACCGGACAAAAAAATCCGCGAAGCAAAGGGTTACGACTTTTACGGCTCATTCTCCTGCTGGGACACCTACCGTTCACAGCATCCGCTTTTGACGCTCATCGCGCCCGGGCATGTCAACGATTTTATCAAATCGATCGAGGCAAAGACCAAAGCGTACGGCTGGCTTCCGGCCCAGCACTTCATGAATGTATTTGGCGAGACTATGGTTGGCGATCATCTGATCCCCATCGTCGTGGATGCCTGCCGGAAAGGATTCCGGGATTATGATGTGCAGTTCTTGTATGAGGCTATGCGTACAAAGGCGCTCGAAGAGCCAAAGCCGCCGGTCCCTTCGCACATGGGAAGATCCGGTCTTCGCTATTACCTGGATTTAGGCTACACGCCGGTGGACAAAGTGACCGAATCGGTACCCAATACCCTGGAGCTGGCCTATGATGACTGGTGTATCGCCCAACTGGCTAAAGAGCTTGGAAAGAAGGAGGATTACGACCTGTTCATGAAAAGGGCGGATAATTACAAAAATCTGTGGGACGGTCAGACGCAGTTCATGCGTCCCAAAAAGGCAGACGGTTCCTGGCTGGAGGAACTGAACGGCAGGGAACAGGAAATTGTAAAGGATGGCAGTCACTCGTATTACCGTTACTTTGACCCCCTGCTGGTGGGCAGGCGTCCGAACCGGCATTATACCGAATCGAATGCCTGGCAGTACATCTGGTCGGTGCAGCACGATGTGCAAGGGCTGATCGACCTGTTTGGCAGCCGGGAAGCCTTTATTTCAAAGCTGGATACCTTTTTTGAAATGAGCCCGAACAACACGCCGCCAAAATATGTTGGCGTGGTCGGAACGATCGGCCAGTATGTACACGGGAACCAGCCCTCCCATCATGTGGCTTACCTGTACAATTATGCCGGCGCCCCCTGGAAAACCCAGCAACGGGTCAGGCAGGTGATGGACGAACTGTACCGGACAGGTCCCGGCGGGTTATGCGGCAACGAAGACATGGGATCCCTCTCCTCCTGGTATGTGTTAAGCGCCCTCGGGTTTTATCCGGTCACGCCGGGAGAACCCGTATACGCTATCGGGAGCCCTTTATTCGGGAAGGCAACCATTCACCTGGACAACGGCAAAACCTTTACCATTGAGGCACAACACAATTCATCCGGAAACAAATACATCCAGTCGGCTACCCTAAACGGCAGGCCGCTGAACAGGACCTGGCTTTCGCACAACGAAATCACCTCAGGTGGCGCCCTTATTTTCCGGATGGGACCCGAACCCAACAAAAAATGGGGAAGCAAACCCCCGGATGCCCCTCCATCCATGAGCAAAAGATAAAATTTGATCTTGTTCCATTATTCGTTAACTTTGCGGGATGAATAAAAAACGGCAACTCGTTTATTTTAAAAATTGTAGTTCTGTTTAATGGATTTCAGAAGAAAACACAAAAGACACCAAAAAATGAGATTGAAAAGGCGTTAAAAATAAAACAGGAGTATTTCGAGCATAAAAAAAGGAGGACAAAAAATGAAAGATATTGTGACTTTTGATGAGCACCTTGACCAAAGATATGGTAAAATAGGTACAGAAAAAAGGACTGAATTTGAAATAAAAGCAAAGGCTTTTGCCATTGGAGAGATACTGCGCGAAGCAAGAAAAGAATCAAACATGACTCAAGAAGAGCTCGCCAGAAAAACTGGTACACGAAAGAGTTTTATATCACGGATTGAAAATGGTCATAGCGATATTCAACTATCTACTTTATATCGATTAGTAGAGATTGGATTTGGCAAAAAGGTTAATTTGACTATCGGGTGACAAAATATCAACTGGCCGCAATCGGGCCAGTGTCTGCTACGTTTTATACCGCCAACCGTTATCGTTAACCACACAAAAGACCATCATGAAAAGATCTACGTCCAATAATTTGATTTTTGTATCTAATCAGATACCTTTGCGTAAAATGATTTTTTAGATGCCAACGATTGAAAGTTTTAATGGCATCAAGATACATGTTTACAACGGAGAAGACCCCCTCATATTCATGCAGATTATAATGAATTTGAAGTATTGATTGAAATTAAGAGAGGGATGATTTACTCCGGCGACTTGCCAAGCAGGCAATTGAAACAAGTTTTCGATTGGTTGGCAGGTAATGCTGATTGGGCTTTAGAAGTTTTTTATGAATTAAATCCTGAGCTAAAATGAGACAGCGTATAAAAATACCGCGGATTTTAAAAATTAACTGGATTAGTGAGTTGTCTATTTCAGTTGTATTTAATAATGGGGAATCAAGAATTATTGATTTCAGAAAAGTGCTTAAAAAGATAAATGTTGAGAAAAAATCACCGGCATTTATTCTGTTTGATTCAAATGAGTTTGCAAAAGTAGAACTGATTGATAATACACTTTCATGGAATAATGTTGAGCAATACATGACAATGAGAAATGGAGAAAAAAGGAAAGTACCCTACGAAATTGGCGCTGATGTTCTGCTAAAATACAGCCAGCCTGAGAAATCAGAAATCTCATTAAAACTCGGACAGTTGGTAAGAGAGGCAAGATTAAAAAGTGGCTTAACACAACAAGATTTGGCATTAAAAAGCGGTACTTCCAGAACGTATATTTCACGTATTGAGAATGACCGTTCAGATTTGGAAATTGCAACTTTAAGAAAGATTATAGAGACTG
>CAZANK010000480.1:0-3146 GCA_964486235.1 uncultured Prolixibacteraceae bacterium
TCCGACACGTATTCGTCAAACAAGACATCCTGCGGCGATCGCTTCCCGCTCTCATCCGTTGCTTTGAAGCGGAAGGCATAGGTCATGGCCTGAACAATCTTGTCAACGTTCATCCCAAGTGTTTCAGCGAGCCGGATCACGCCGACAAAACGGTCGTCGGGTCCCAGCTTGCGGGGTCGGTCCTGTCCCACCCTGAAAACCGTATCTTTCAATGCTTTATTCTGAAATCGCTTCAGAAGATCATCGACATGGGCTTCGAGGTCTTCCATGGAAAAATCGTTGGGGTATTGCCTTTGGATGACGGCCGCCGACTGAAGCATGACGTCTTTTACAAAGCCGAAGACCGTGGCGTCCGATAAAACTTCATAAATGTAGACCGCGTTGGGATGTTTAAATGAGCCGTAATAGGCCGCAGCAGCATGACCGAGGTTGTGAATAAAGGCTTTCCGGTCAACCCAGGCTTTTATATTCTCTTTGGGACTGAGCCCGGGAACTTCAGGCACCTTCCCCTTAAACCCCAGCCGGTCCACGATCAGGTTGTTGTAAGGCTCGGCAAAGACCTGCAGCGGGTCCTGCTCAAGATCGGCCTGCGTCATGATGGGAACCATTTTCCCGATGCTGGTCTCCACCAGTCCCACGAGCCTGTCGAGCGGATAACCGGCAGGAAGGCACTGCGACAGCTTTTCATGCAGGAAGGCACCGGCATCCCGCATGTTCTCCGCGATGATGATATCCAGTGTCCGTTCCGGATCGGCTTCATAACGTCTCATTAATCCCTGCGCGATCACGGGGATGATTTTCCCCAGGGCGTTCTTTCCCACTGAAACCGTCAGCAGAGACGCCCCCGAAACCTCTGCGGCAACCTGCTCCCGGTCCAGTCCCGACACCGCCCTTACGCGGGGAATCACCAGCAACTCTTCCCTTTCACCTTTAATGACCACCGGATAGGACCCTCTCTGATTCAGCAACTCCACCACTGAAAGGTCTACATCCGAGAAGACCACCTCATAACCTGCCCGTCCAAACAGTTGTCCGATAAAGGACCTCCCGATCTTTCCGGCGCCAAAGATCAGGATTGATTTATTTTCCATACCCGATTTGCTTTTTATAAAATTCGTAATAAAAGGTGATCCGCATTTTCCCCCCGGATATTTTTCAAAATTTTGGTCCCGCTATCGGGTTAGTCCCGGTAGCCGGCTATCTCCCTGGTGATGGCGGCGATCTCGTCCCGGCCACTCAACACGTCGATCGTCAGATCAAAATTCCTGACTTCCCCGGGTTCGAGGTATTCAACGATTCCCTCATTCCGCGGGTCTGTGCGCCCTCCCACGTAACAGTTACAGGGCTCCATTCCCATTACATACTCGCCTTCGCCCATCTGTTTCCATTGGGTGAAATTAAAGAGCTGCTTTTTATTGAAGTGAATCGCGACCCCGATTTCCCGGTCTGGATTGATCAGGGCTGCACAGGTGTTCCCGGCTTCATCCGATCGCAGGTTGTGATAAAAGACCTGTTCGGCATACCCGGGTGTGGGTTTCTGACACCGGCTAAAAGAAGCCTCACCTTTGACGGCTTCCGGGTCCCTCGGGATTAACCTTTTGGTCGAAGTGAGCAGAATCGCCCCTTCATCCAACAGGGGATATCCGAGGTTAAAATGAAAGAGCACCATGACCTGCTCGCTTTTAAATCCCATGTTCTCCACCGTATTTTGGATCCGGATCCTGTTCTCTCCATAGCGGCACGATATTTTTCTGTGAAACACCAGGTGTTCTCCGAACACCCTGGCTTCCCGCATCTTCCCGCTGACAGTGAAGACCGGGATGCCTTCCATCCATTCGGTTTTGGCGCCTACCTCCTCTCCGGGAATGCTCGAAATCCTTCCATGCTGACCAAACGTCTCCTCCGCTTCCCGACAGGGGTTTCCGACATTTCTTAACCCGCAGGTGGTGAGAAATCCCGCAGAAAAACTGCGAAGAAAACCGTGCACGCTTTCTTCATAATATTCCGGAGCAACGATCCCTGTCTTGCTCCGATAACTGCAATTTATCCCGTGGACGGACATTGCGGCAATATCCAGTCCCCGGTCGGCGAGCACGGTAAATTCCAGTCCCGAACCGTTCCTGATGTCAAAGGCCCTCACTCCTTTGGCTTTTCCACCCGAAAGAATGTAATCCTTTATTCCAAAAACCTGTTCCGCATCCCCGACATACCGGAGTAGCTCTCGCTTACTGAAGTTAATACTTTTCATTTTAAAACTTCTGTTAACCAGCACTTATTCATTAACGACAAATTAAGAACTCATTTTTTACCTTTCCAAATCAAATTTCACTTTTTTGCACCTGGTTATGGATTTTTCAGATGGATCCAGCTAAGCTCGAACGGACCATGTCAATCGGTCTATAGTACAAGAGACGTTGCGCCCATCATTCTGTCCATCGCTTCCCGGACTTCCTTCAGAAAACGTGCAACCTTTACTTTCGGGTCGCCGTCGCCCAGGGTTTCGATGGGAAGATAGCCCCGGTACCCGGAATTCACAATGATCCCCATCAAGCGGCCCATATCTGCTTTCTGCTCAACGCCATCCACGCACACCTTTTCCTTAAGCTGCCAACTCACGGCGTAAGGAATTGAGCGCGCGACCTGGTCATACAAGTCGCCGGTGCGGTAGCTGCCAACATCGAGGATCAGGCCAAACCAATCGGAGTCAACAAGCCTGACGATTTCGATCGCCTCGTCGGCCGTACGGATAAAATCGTTGTGATTCTGAACCGCCACCATCACCCCGTGCGCTTTCCCAAATTCGGTGCATTCTTTCAGGTCGGCTATCAAATACTCCAGTATCCCGGGTCGGTTCGGACCCTCCGGATCAGCCCTTCCCGAAAAAACCCGAATAACAGGGGCTCCCAGTTTTTCGGCAGCAAGGATCCAGTCCTTTACCAGCTCCACACCCGCTCTTCGTATGGCCGGATCGGGATCCGTAAAGTCATTCCTGACACCTGTCCCACTGATTTCCAGGCCAAGCCGGAACGCTTTCTGTTTGATATGGTACAAATACGCATCCGAAGGGACCAGAGGATACCCGGGAAAATAATATGCCGTAAGGTCCACGGCATCGAACTGGTTTGCGGCACAATACTCCAGGAGAT
>CAZANK010000481.1:0-3145 GCA_964486235.1 uncultured Prolixibacteraceae bacterium
TCAGGATCACATCGCCTTTCTTGACCAGTTCTCCTTCTTCAATATAAATTTCTTCCCCCTTCCCTCCTTCTTCCACCTCCACTTAAATGGTGCGGATCGGTTCCACCTGCCCGATCACCGTGATATAGTCGTTAAACAAACCGTCCTCGACCGTGCTGATGGTCAGTTTGTCTTTCTCAGCCCGGAAAACCGACTCATGACCGGCAAATAAAACCTGGTAGATCAGGAACCCAAAAATGATCACGCCTCCACCGATGTAGAGGTGCTTCATCTTTAATCCTTTTTTCTTTTCTATGACTCTGTCCATTGACATACGCAAAATATATTTTGATGGAGACCGGAGGCCGGAAACCGGGAACCGGAATGCTATCAGTTATTCGTTTGTTTATTATTCAACTACGTTCCAAGGGCCAGATTCCGATCTGTGTGCCTCTGTCTTGCTTTCCAACTCCTGTACCCGTTCTCCCGACTCCGGTGTCCGGTCTCCCTTCTCCGGTCTCCGGTTTCCCTCTCCTTCCCAGAACCTGATCCCCCTGTAAAAATCGATAATTCTGGATTTGATCTGCCTTTGCAACCCGGCGAGCAAATGCTGACTTTTTGATTCACCGACCCGGTTCTTTACCGTCAGCAGTTCAATGACATCGATCAGTCCTTCATCATACTTCCGCTGAGCGACTTTATAAGCCAGTTCATTCGCATCAAACTGCTTTTTTGTTTGCAGGTATTCCCTCGACAATGCATACAGATCACGTGTATTGTTCACCAATTCATAGTAGACCGTCTGCCGGTAAAGATCGAGTTGAACACTCGCCTGCTCCCTGGCGAGCTTTGCCTTTCTGACCTCATTCCGGACTTCATTCTTTCCAAATATAGGGATAGAAAGCGAGGCGCCGACATACTCATTCATGTTGTTATCGAACTGCTTCTTAAACGGGATCGTCTTCCCGTCATCATCCTGATTGGTTTCGTAATAGCCGGTACTGACCGAAGCGCCCAGACTGACGGAAGGGAAATACTGCCCCCGGGCAATCGCCACACCTTTGGATGCAGCCTTCAGCTCTGCTTCAGCCATTTTCACATAGGGTGAAAGCCGGACGAACTCACCAAAGAGGGAGTCTGCAGCCCACTGAAACGGGATCAGGGCCGCAGGTTCCTCCTCGTCTTTTACGATTTGAACAGCCCTTAACCGACTGGCCGGCAGGTTCATCAACTGAGCCAATTGCATTTTGACCTGCTCCAGCTTATTCTCAGACTGGATGAGATTGAGCATCTCTTTTTCATAGGTTGCCTGCATTTCGGCCAGATCGGTCCGGGCCTTCATACCGGTCTCTATTTGCGTTTCTGTTCTCTTCAGGTTATATTCCGATAATTCGAGCTGTTCCCTGGTGATCTCCACCACTCCCTGGTAATAAATCACATCAAAATAGGATGTCAGGACCTCGAACGCCAGGTCGTCCCGGTAGTTGATTTTCTTCCACCTGGACGCCTGTAGCCGGAACTTGGTATAGGCAATCCTGTTCATTTGAATAAAACCGTGGAACAATCCGATACCGGAATTGAGCGAACCCGAATTGTTGAAGAAGTCCGTATTCACCACGTCATTGGTATTCGGGTCCACCGAACGTCCATAGTTAATTGAAGAAGAAGAGGATGCCGATATCGAAGGTAATAAATTCAACCTGGATTGAGTGGCATCGATCCTTGCGGTACGTTCGTCCAGTTCATAGAGGTGATGGGTCAGGTTATTTTCCAACGCGTAATGGATGCACCGCTTCAAATCCCAGTTTTCCTGCGCCGTCAACCTCGGAGCGTAAACCGTTAGAATCAATATCGTGAGGATCATTCTTCCTTCCATACTCGCCACTCATTTCTGTCACCTGTTCCATTTCGGTGCCATAATTTCAATTCATTGATTGAATGACAGATATAAACAGCATTAAAAAGAAGCTGTAAAAAAGATTAACATCAATCTGTAAAAGATTTTTACAAATTATTGCGTCACGCCCCCGTATCCCTTAATTTTAATCAAAAAATGCCCAAAGGAAACATCCTCATTGTTGACGATAACAAAAGCGTGCTGAGCGCGCTGGAGATTTTACTTTCCGCAGAATATGACCGGGTCTGTTGCCTGTCGAATCCGAATCTGCTTGTGACCGAGCTTCGAAAAAACCCTTACCACCTGGTGCTGCTCGATATGAATTTCAGCGCCGGCGTGAATACCGGGAACGAAGGGATTTACTGGCTTCAACAGATCAGGGAACAGTATCCCGATCTGTCGGTGGTGATGATCACCGCCTACGGGGACGTCGAACTCGCGGTAAAAGCGCTGAAAGCGGGGGCAACCGACTTTATCCTGAAACCCTGGGAAAATGCCAGACTGCTGGCCACCGTCCGTTCGGCGGTTCAATTGAGCCTGTCCAGAGGTGAAGTGAAGGATCTGCGGCTGAAGGAAAAAGAGCTTAAAAAAGCCATGACCCGCGACGATAAATACATCGTCGGCTCGTCGCCCGAGCTGATGCAGGTGCTGAAAATCGTCCGCAAAGTCGCCAAAACCAACACCAATGTGTTGATCACCGGAGAGAACGGCACCGGGAAAGAGCTTATTGCCAGAGAAATTCACCGGCTTTCGGAACGCTGCGACGAAATGATGGTGAGTGTGGATATGGGAGCCGTTAGCGAAACACTCTTCGAAAGTGAACTGTTTGGCCATGTCAAGGGCGCCTTCACGGATGCCCGTGAAAACAGGACCGGCAAATTTGAAATTGCCAATAAAGGCACTCTTTTTCTGGATGAAATCGGAAACCTTTCTTTTCATCTGCAGGCTAAATTATTAGCGGTCCTGCAAAACCGCGAGATTACAAGGATCGGGTCCAATCAAACCATTCCTGTCGATATCAGGCTGATCTGTGCAACCAACAAAGATCTGCCGGCGCTTGTGACAAAAGGACTGTTCCGGGAAGACCTGTTGTACCGCATCAACACGATCCAGGTCGAGGTTCCTCCCTTGCGGGAACGCGGAGAAGATATCCTGGCCCTGGCCGATTTTTTCCTGAAAAAGTATGCCTGGAAATATGATAAACCCTCCCTGAAATTCAATCACCAGGCACAGGAAAAACTGATGAAATATTCCTGGCCGGGAAATATT
>CAZANK010000482.1:0-3143 GCA_964486235.1 uncultured Prolixibacteraceae bacterium
ATCCGGAGTCAGTGGCCAAAATTGAGGCTGCTCTTTTTGATATTGTGAAGACCTTTGGCCTGGAAGAGGTGATCCCGAATTGCGTGCTGGCTCATATTGACACGCAGGCTGAGGCCGAAGGAATGAATCCCGGCGCCACGGGGATCTGGTTCCAGAGCCTGGGCGGCACGGTGAACGCGAATGAAACCTTCGATCTGACAATCGAAAAGATGATGGAACATGCGTCAAAGCGGACAGGGAAATATGGATTATACGCTGAAACAGGACAGGGTGCCGATTTTACAAACGGTCACGGTGAAGGTTTTGATATGGTGGTTCATGAGTCGCGCAAATATGGTTTCCTGAGGGCGTTGAAAATGAGAGTGGCTGAAGTGCAGATAAAAGACTTTCCGGGACCATGGGTGCACGTCAATGATGTGGCAGGGTTTATCGGCCCGGAGGTATTTAAAACAAAGGAGCAGTTGGTCAGATGCTGCCTCGAAGACATTGTCATGGGCAAGCTTCACGGACTGACGATCGGGCTTGATGTCTGCTCCACCTTGCACATGGATGTTTCACTGGATGACCTGGCCTGGTGCATTGACGAGATCATGCCGGCCAATCCCGCTTATCTGATGGCCCTTCCCACTAAAAATGATCCGATGTTGAGTTACCTGACCACCGGATTCAACGATCATGTCCGGGTAAGGTCCAAATTCGGGTATAAGGTGAACGATGCTATCTGGGATTTCTTTAAAAGGATCGGTATTCTTGATGCCGACGGGAATACCACTGAACATTTTGGTGACCCCTTGTGGGTTTATTATCAGTACCGCCTGGCTAAAATGGATCCGGCGGGCAAAGAGGAGATCTTTGCCGAGGGGAACAGGTTAATTGCTGAGATTGAGGAACGGGGAGTGCCCATTGCCCGTGGTTACGGAGAGCACATTTGGGATTTGGAACCCGGACTTGACAAAAAGACCCAGGAGTTGTATGAAGATTCAAAAAAATGCATCTGGAGGGAAATGGACCAATCGTTTGTCGCTTCTGTCCCGAATGCGCTGAGCATCCGGACAAACTCGGCAGACCGTAAAGACTATGTTTATCATCCCCCTACAGGCGAAGAATTGAGCGGAGGGTCTGTCAAAGAGCTGAACAGGCTGAGAAAGAGATGGAAAGACAATCTGCCGGACGTACAGATCATCATCTCCGACGGTCTGAATAGCAGCGCCCTCGCCGATGAGGGGCATTTGGGCCCGTATCTGGAATATTTAAAGGATGGGCTCAAGAACGCCGGGTTGAGCGTCTCCGAGAAGAACATTGTGATCCGCTATGGCCGGGTGAGGGCCGGCTACAGGTGCGGTGAGCTTCTTTTTGGGAAGCATCCTGAATTGGACCGAGCGAAAGGGATTGTCCATATTATTGGCGAACGTCCGGGTTCAGGGCACCATAATTTTTCTGCCTATCTGTCGGCGCCCCCTGTGCGTATCTGGAAGCAAAAAGGGAAACTGGACCATAATAGCTCACGTGTCGTTTCGGGGATTTCCGACACCGCCTTAAAACCTGAAATTGCCGCCAGGGAAACAGTGAAGATTCTGACAGACATGTTCCGTGAAGCCGGACGGGCATGAGCGCTTTGCTTTTTTTATTTCTCCCGGAGGTTTTTTCGCTCAAATCGCCGGAATAATCAAAAAAAAGTTAGGTTTGTAACTCTGTTCAGACACCAACTTGAGTATGCGACTTTTGAGAACAAAACCGATCGACCAGCTCCTGGCCGAAGCTGAAGATTCCGAACATGGGATGCAGAAATTTCTTTCCGCGACGAACCTGGTTTTGCTGGGAATCGGATGTGTGATTGGTACCGGCATTTTTGTGATTACCGGAACGGCAGCGGCAATGCACGCCGGCCCTGCCATCACGCTTTCATTCCTGCTCTCGGGAGTGGGGTGTATCTTTGCCGGACTTTGCTATGCCGAGTTTGCTTCTATGCTGCCTATTGCCGGGAGCGCCTACACGTATTCTTACGCAACCATGGGAGAATTTATGGCGTGGATTATCGGCTGGGACCTGATCCTGGAGTACCTTTTTGCATCGTCAACCGTCGCAGTGGGATGGTCCGGGTATATGGTCAGCTTTTTGAACGATTTTGGTATTCATATCCCGGAACAGCTTTGCCTGTCGCCCGTAGCCTACTCGAAGGAGGCAGGATGGTTCCTGACGGGAAACCTGATCAACCTGCCCGCGGTCTTCATCATCGTGATGATCTCTGTCCTGTTGATTACCGGGATCAAGGAATCAACCCGCTTCAACAATGTCATTGTCTTCGTAAAAGTTGCCGTCATCCTCCTTTTTATCGGCTTTGGGGCAAGCTATATCAACGTCGACAACTGGACGCCGTATATTCCGGAGAATACAGGGATTTTCGGCGAATTTGGCATCAGCGGGATTTTCACGGGGGCAGGCGTGATCTTTTTTGCCTACATCGGGTTCGACGCGATTTCGACAGCCGCGCAGGAAACAAGAAATCCCAGACGGGATATGCCTATCGGCATTCTCGGGTCATTGCTGGTGTGCATGCTCCTGTATGTAGCCGTTTCGGCCGTTTTAACAGGAATAGTCGATTACCGGGAACTGAACGTGGCTGCCCCGATTGCCGTGGCGATCGACAAAACGGGGAATGCCCTGTTCTGGTTACGTCCGCTCATCAAAGTAGGCGCGATCGCAGGGCTCAGTTCTGTGATCCTGGTCCTTTTACTGGGACAGCCCCGTATCTTGTATACCATGGCCAGGGACGGGTTGCTGCCGAAGTCATTTTCCAGGTTACATCCAAGGTTCAGAACACCTCACGTAACAACCATGCTGACAGGCGCTGTTGCCGCAATTATGTCGGGATTGCTTCCGATCAACATACTTGGTGAACTGGTTTCTATAGGAACTTTGCTGGCATTCGTCATCGTGTGTGCCAGCGTTTTGATCCTGAGAATAAAAAAACCGGAAATTCACCGGCCGTTTAAAACACCCTGGATGCCTTTTGTCCCGCTGATGGGTGTGGCCATCTGTTTGGCGCAGATGGTCGCCCTTCCTTTCGATACCTGGATCCGCCTGATTGCCTGGATGGCCATCGGTCTTGCCGTCTATTTCCTCTTTGGTTACCGGAACAGCAG
>CAZANK010000483.1:0-3142 GCA_964486235.1 uncultured Prolixibacteraceae bacterium
TTCAGGAGACCGGTCAGCAGGAACGCAACGAAGACGGCTATATCCGGATGCGGTTCCTTAAAGACAAAAAGAAAAGTGATGACCCCGATGAGGATGCGGGAACGGAGACACAACGTGTCATTCTGGACGATCTGATTCAACAGATCGGGCGGGTGCAGGAGACGGGTGCAGCCGCCCGTGAAATTGCCGTTCTGGTGCGCAGGAAGGAGGAAGCCGCGCTGGTCGCCAAACGTTTGCTTGCTGAAAAGGCCCAAAACAGCCGATGGAATTTCAATGTCCTGTCGAGTGAATCATTGTATGTGAAAAATGCCTCGTCGGTCTCGTTCATCCTTTCTTTGCTTGCTCTGCTCCTTGACCCTGCCGATCAACTGGCGTTGGCGCGGGCCAATTTTCTTTATTACAGTGAAATTCAGCCCGCGCTGTCTGCGGTGGGCAAGAAGCCCCGCTTCCGGCCGCCCGGAGATGAGGGGCAATTGAGCACGACCTTCAGGGAGCCCTACAGGCCCGGCCTTTCCGGTCAGTTTGAATCGTTTCGGGATGATGACAACGTGTTGTATGCTTTTGTAAAGAGTGACGATTTTACCGCGATACCCGGTTCGCGAAACCTGCAGGAGAGCATTTTCGGACTTTGTGAAATCTTCAGGCTCTTTGAGCTTCAAACGGAACTGGCATACCTTCAGGCATTTATTGATCAGGTCAATGCCTTTGTGCGAAGCAAAAATTCCGACCTGTCCGCCTTTCTTTCCTGGTGGGAAGAGCAGGGACAGAAGAAAACGATTGCTGTTTCGGAAGACCTGGACGCGATACGCATACAAACCATCCATAAAGCAAAAGGACTGGAATATCATTATGTATTCATTCCGTTTTGCGACTGGTCCTTAACAATTTCTGCCAGACACGCGCCGGTTTTATGGTGTAAACCTTCAACCAGTCCTTTTAACCGATTGGAGCTGGTTCCGGTGCGGTACGCGTCAGCGATGAGAGCGTCTTTATTCAGCCGGGAGTATTTTACGGAAAAACTGAATCATTACATTGACAACCTCAATTTGCTGTATGTTGCCTTTACCCGTGCCCGTTCAGCGCTTTTTACCTGGTCTGTGTACAACAACAAACTGACTTCGATGGGCGATCTCCTTCTGGAAGGTATCCGTCAGGACCCGGAGGTTTGCAACGAGGGATCAGACACCCTCCGTCTTGCCTCTTTTTTTCAGGAAGAGCCACAACTGCTTGAGTCGGGGACCCTAAAATCCGTTGGAGAAACCCTGAAACAAGCGGAAGACGGAATTCACCTTCAAAACTTTTGTTTCTCTGACTTCAGCAAGTATCTCCGGTTGCGTAAAAACTATGAAAACTTTTTTGAGGCAGGCGCTCATCCGGGTGGAAATGTCAATAAGGGAAGACTGATCCATGAGATACTGGCCAAAATTAAACATGCCGGCGAACTCCACCGGGCCGTGCGGGAACTGGTATTTCAGGGGATGCTGACCTGGACAGATGCAGATAGCATCAGGAAACAGCTTGGGGAGCTTATCGCAGACCCTGACGTCGCAAGCTGGTTTGACGGAAGCTTTCGCGTAATGAATGAGCGGAACATCCTGACAGGCAAAAACGGATTGAAACGACCCGACCGGATCATGGTGTCAGGCGACCGGGTCATTGTCGTTGATTATAAGTCGGGCGAACTGGAACGGGATCAATACCGCTATCAGCTCAGAAGTTACATGCGGGCGTTGGAAGCATGCGGCTATGAGCGCATCACCGGATTTATCTGGTACACGAGAACCAACAAAAGGGTAGAGGTGACGCTGTGATTCGTGGTAACCGGCCTCTTTTTGGACAAAGCATTTGCCTGTTCTTTTTCAAAAACGTAATTTTGCAAAAAAAAAATGATACAGCGCATACAAACCGTTTATATCCTATTATCGGCCATCCTGATCGGATCGCTTTTTTCACTTCCTTTTGCGGAGATCGCCGATCAAAATCAATGGTATCTTTTTGACATCCGTGGAATCGTAAGAAATGGCACGGTGCATGAGAACGGTATGGCGATCGCGTTGTTCATCGCGCTGATCCTGTTGCTGCACGTGTTTGCTTTTTTCAGCTATAAAAAACGAATCCTTCAGATGCGGGTACTGGTTTTCTCCATCCTTTTAATGCTCGGTCTTTTCGGCCTTTTTTACTTCTTCACGTACTATTCGTTCGATCATGCGCAGATCAGTTTCAAGATCGCGGCGGCATTTCCCCTGATTGCCGTTGTCCTGGATTATCTGGCGATCCGGAATATCGGGAAAGATGAAGCGCTGATCCGCTCGATTGACCGGATCAGGTAACCCGCCATTCAGTTGACGTGATATTTGGGAATGGAAAAGCAAAATGTATTGGTATTTTCTCCGGTGATCAATTCGATGGTCCCATGCAGCGACTCTACAAAATGCTTGGCCACGGTAAGCCCGATCCCAAGCCCTTCGGCCTTTAGCCGGCCTAACCCTGATTTATCGAATAACTCAAATATCTTTTGTTGATCGGCGGCTGTGATTGGCGGGCCCGAACTGGTGACGAAGAAGGTGATCAAAGACTCCGCGTCTTTTTCAATGCCAAAGGAGACCTGGCTGTTGACTTCTGCAAATTTGATCGCATTGTCCAGTAAATGATACATAATATGCTTCAACTTGTCACTGTCTGTCAGAATACTTAAAGACGAATCCGGATTCCTGGGCAATATCGTCAGTTGCTTCGCTTGCATCAACGATTTTTTCTCAAAGAGATTCTGCAATTCCTTAAACATTTTTTCCATGCTCACCGTTTCCCAGTGCAACGACAACATTTCACCCGATTCCTTCAGGGAAATTTCAATCAGATCGTTCATCGTCACCAGAAAACAATCGGCGTTGGTCGTGATCATTTCTGCAAACTCCTGATAACTCTTGTCCTGCCTGTCTAAATCCATCTCCGCGAGGATATTGACGAACCCCAGAATTCCGTTGAGCGGCGTTCTGATTTCATGGCTCAGCGAATGAATGAATTCACTTTTCACTTTCTGGGAGACCAACGATTGCGTATCCAACTGATCGATCCTTTGTGTCAACGCCTGAATGATATTTTCCTTTTCGATAATTCCGATAAAAACGTCGTTTTCAAAAAC
>CAZANK010000484.1:0-3138 GCA_964486235.1 uncultured Prolixibacteraceae bacterium
CGGGATGGGTATAGCCCATGTATATGCCGGGATGACGGCGAACGGCGGACGTCTTTTCCTGGAGAATTTCAAAAGCATTGGATTCGCAAAGACGTATTCCTCAGATCGGTACGTGACGGACTCTGCTGCAGGTGGTACCGCGCTCTCGGCAGGAGAGAAAACGTATAATGGAGCGATTGGGGTGGATACTGCCGTGGAATCCATCGTCAATATTCGCGAAATGGCTGAGAAGAAAGGAAAAGCGACCGGGGTTGTATCGACCTCGGCAGTTACGCACGCGACGCCGGCTTCCTTCGTGGCCCATCAACCCAAGCGGAGTATGTACGAGGAGATTGCCGCGGATTTTCTGAAAACCGATCTTGATGTTTTTATTGGGGGAGGGTATAAACATTTCAATGAAAGGAAAGACGGACGGAACCTGATCAATGACCTGAAGAAAAAGGGATACCAGGTATTGACCGATATCGACAGCATTCAGCTTGTCAGGAGCGGTAAACTGGCCGGACTGACCGCTCCTGAGCATACCGGACGGGTGAAGGAACGGGGAGACATGCTTCAAAAAGCGACCCGGACGGCATTGAATATCCTGAGTAAGGACAAGGACGGATTTTTCCTGATGGTAGAGGGGAGTCAGATCGACTGGGGAGGTCATCAGAACGATATGTCTTATGTGGTCGAAGAGATGCTCGATTTTGACCGGGCGATAGGCGTTGCCCTCGACTTTGCAGCCAGGAACAAGGAGACGCTGATCGTGGTCACTGCCGACCATGAAACCGGCGGCTTGGCCGTCTTAAACGGGGATTTTGAAAAAGGGATGGTCGAAGGAGGTTTCACGACTGGCGGTCATACCGGCGTGGTGGTTCCTGTGTTCGCTATTGGTCCTGGTGCTGAGCGGCTTACTGGATTTATGCAAAACACAGATATCCCGAATCGAATTAAAAAGCTGATGGGAAAATAACTTTTCCCCCCAGGAATGACTGATAATCCGGGACGTGGCCTCCTGAATCCTTGTTATTAATTGCAGGATTTGTAACTTTAGCTCCTGATTGAGTGAACCCGGGACAAGTCCCATAATGAAGAAAAGAATGATGAGGAAAATGATTTTGAGCCTGGCGGTTTTCATGATCGCCTTTGGATGCAGTTTTGCAAAGGATGGCAAACCGTTGAATGTAGCGACGTACAACCTCCGTTACAATACCCCGAACGATGGTGAAAACGCGTGGCCTAACAGGAAGGAACAGGTGAAGGCGCTGATCCGCTATCACGAATTCGACATTTTCGGGACACAGGAAGGTATAAGAGGACAGTTGAATGACCTGGACGAAATGGATGAGTATGCCTTTGTCGGAGCAGGCCGTGATGACGGGAAACGAGCGGGCGAACATTCGGCTATTTTTTACCGAAAAGACCGGTTCAAATTGCTGGAGAACGGCGATTTCTGGCTTAGCGAGACCCCTGATAAACCGGGAAAAGGCTGGGATGCCACCTGTTGCAACCGGATTTGCTCATGGGCAAAATTCCGGGATCTAGCGTCAAAAAAGGATTTTTATTTTTTTAGCGTGCATTTTGATCATCAAGGGGTGCAGGCCCGCGTTGAATCGGGAAGGCTCATGGTCAAAAAGATCACAGAAATTGCAGGTGCTTTGCCTGTTTTCTGCGTGGGCGACCTGAACTCCACACCCGGGACGCAGCAGATACAGACCATGAAAAGCCTGCTTCATGATTCCTACGAAGTGACGGAAATGAAACCTTATGGCCCGGAGGGTACCTTCAACGGATTTAAATTCAATGCGCCCATGAAGAACCGGATTGACTATGTGTTCGTGAGCGATCAGGTCAGGGTGCTGAAATACGCGGTGCTGACGGACAACTATGATCAAAAGTTCCCGTCAGACCACCAGCCGGTCGTGATCAGGGCCATCATCAAATAAAACGGGAAGTTTTTTGTTACTTTTGGGGATTGTGAAAAAAGCACCGATGGAAAGAACCGCGAAAACCCAAAAATCAGTTGCCGGCATTGGCAATGCCCTGGTTGATATCCTGATCCGGCTTGACGATGACCATCTGCTTGATACGTTTGGGCTCCCAAAAGGCAGCATGACGCTGGTGGATACCCGACTCTCGCAGATGATGCTCGACAGTACCGCCGGATTGAAACGTACGCTGGTCAGCGGAGGGTCGGCTGCCAATACGATCAGCGCAATCGCCCGGTTGCAGGGCCAGGCGGGCTTCATTGGCAAAATTGCAGATGACGAAATGGGGCGTTTTTTCAGGTCAGAATTGGAACAATTGACCGTGAAAACCCACCTGTTTTACAGCGAAAAACCAACCGGAAACGCGGTGTGTCTCATTTCTCCCGATTCCGAAAGGACCTTCGGCACTTACCTTGGCGCTGCCGGCGAAATGATTCCGGGCGAGCTGTCGTCCGAAGTGCTGAAAGGCTACGATTACCTCCATGTGGAAGGGTATCTGGTCTTTAACCACCGGCTGATCGAGGAGATCATGAAACTGGCAAAGAACTGTGGGATTAAAATTTCGCTTGATCTGGCCAGTTATAATGTCGTGGAGGCCAATCTGGAATTTCTGAAGTATCTGATCCGCGACTACGTGGATATCGTCTTTGCCAATGAGGAAGAGGCAAGGGCGTATACCGGACTGGACCCTTTGGACGCCCTTGGGATAATCGCGGGCGAATGTGAAATTGCCGTGGTCAAGACCGGTCGCGAAGGATCATTGATCCGGTTGGACAATACTTCTTTCAAAGTGGGAACACCTCAGGTACAAAGTGTCGACACCACCGGGGCCGGCGACGTGTACGCATCGGGCTTCCTGTATGGATTGGCAAATGGATTTAGTCCACGCCGTTGCGGTGAATTGGGCTCTTTACTGGCCAGCAAGGTGATTCAGGTTTTCGGCGGTAAAATACCGGACAAAGACTGGCCTGAAATCCTGGCGGAGGTGAAGAAATTCGCGCGTAGTGCGTAGCAAGTGGAGATAAAAAAGCAAAGAGCTTGAAGGGATCGCGCTCTTTTAACGCCATGCCCCTTGCGCTGCGCTAAAACAGTCCGTGTATCCGGGCATCAACCATGTCGATCACGCTGCTCATATCTTCGGATTTATGAATAAAGTCTGTTTTGT
>CAZANK010000485.1:0-3127 GCA_964486235.1 uncultured Prolixibacteraceae bacterium
CCACTAAGCCTAAAATAAAACCTAAATTAAAAAAACGATTATTCACTCACAAAACGACCATAGACCTCCCATTCAATAAACTGCCGCACAGAAGTAGATTTGCCCTTTACGCAGTTAATCGCCTCCACGCGCAGATACCGGAAAGACTTGTCGGTGTGCTCCATTTTAAAATCAAAGTCAACACCAGACTTAAACCAGGTTGCATCCTGACTAGTCCACTGATACAGCTCTCTGGCTCCCGAAGGAGGAATGACCTCAAATTCGCCGACTAATACCCAATCATTTTTCCAGGCATCTGTTCCTCCTACCTCCGGCCAGTTTGTCCAGTACGCAAGACTTGCCATCCGGTCATTATTAAAATCTTCAGGCGTTTTCGGCGGCACATTGGATGCCCATATATTAAACACCGTTAAGTCATTCGGGTTCACCGTTGAAGATGTTCTGCCATAATGCTTTATTCTGCTCAGCCTGACTTCTTTCACCATATCGACAGTCACATAATACACGCGCTCCGGCGTATCATACATGGCATCGTCCGGATTTTTCGTATAGACAGAAAGTGAATGGGTGGCGCTTAGTCCCGGGTGAAAATATTTTGAGTTCGTCCCGTCAAACAAGTTTTCAAAACTTGAACTTCCATACTGACCGGCGTAATCCCCCATCCATTCTACCGTTTTATCGGCATAACCGTATCGCTGCCAAAGGAGCTTACCCGTCGTCTCATCCCTTGCCACGATATCCTCTTCAAATAATGGGGTAAGCGTGGTATCCAAAGGTGTGGCCGAATTATTCCAGCGATCCCTGATCCGCACCTCGAATTTTCTTTCCTCATTTTCATACCCCCGGAAGGAGTAATATCCTGACTCTTCGTTCGTAAAATAGGTGTAGTCCAGGTTCATAAAACCTAAAGAATCCTGAACATAAAGGGAAACGCCAATATCGGCCCGCGCGGGATTCCCCCAGGCCACCAAAACACCCCCGAAAGTTTCATTGACCTCCAGCGACTGCCGGATGAGTTCCACCGGGGGAGTCAGCGGTTGAATGGTGACTTCCACCGGTTTTGATTCATTATAACTTTTATCAATTGCAATCAGCCTGACCGTCCGCTGACGGGTATCGGGGAAACCGACCAATTGAATGGTATCGGTATAGGCCGACGAATAGGCTTCCAGCGTGTCTCCCCCCTCAAGATAGGTATAGCGCGCCTTCACCCCTAACAAGTCATGGTCAGAAGGCAACGAATAAGTAATGATCGCACCCCCGTTCGTGTTTTCCACTACCGGGTTAGAAATGGCGACAGGGGCCACGGTATCCTTCTTATCGTACCACTCCGGAGCTTCCGAACAATAAACCAGAAGCAATAACGATATTACGATTGAAATAACTTGAAACAGCGTCTTCATACTTTTTGATTTTAACATGTTACCAACCGGGATTTTGTACCAAATGCTTATTTTTTAATAAATTCCCCTGACGGATAGGCCACAGGTAATCCTTATCTTCAAATTCAGGGGTATAAAGGGTTTGTACCTGGTAAAAACCTTCTGAAGTCTTCTCCAAAGGATTCCAGCCCTGTATCGGTCTGTTCATAGATGCTTTCAGCAGTTTCCAGCGCCGCAAATCCCAGTAACGTTGCCCTTCAAAAGCCAGTTCAATCATCCGCTCCCTGTGGATAATCTCGCGCATGCCATCCTTGTTCAGGGGTTTCTCCGGGTTGGTGGAATAGTTGGTCCAGCTTTCCACCACTCCTTCCAGGCCCGTCCGGGCCCTGACCAGATCAATATATTCATAAACCTCCTGATCGGGCGTTTCCTTGATTTCATTCAACACTTCGGCATGAAGCAGGTAAAGGTCTGCAAGACGAATAACCGGGAACGCATAAAGGTACATGGAGTATGAACTGCTGGTCATGCTCATACTGGTAAGCCGGTGAACCATCTTTTTCGCAAAATAACCCGTCACAGAATGCCTGTTTTTATACCAGGTAAGACCATACGAGCCGTAAAGACATTTGATGGTCTCCATATCATTGTCAAGCAGTTCACCGTTACCGTAAAATTTACCGCCGTCAAATCCGATGGCTCCATAAAACCGTGGCTCCCTGTTGTAATGCAGATTGACGGTCGTGTATCCGGGTTCAATATAATAGCTGTGGGAATTATCAGCTACCCGCAAACCATACCGGTCAACGCCCGTCCAGTCTTTGTCTTCCCCGACCGGCACTCCGTTTTTGGTGTAAAATTGTTCGACGGTTGCTAACGTGGGCGCCCAGCTCTCGAGTGCAGGCGCATACTGGTTCCAGAAAATAAACGGGGGCATCCCAAAACGTTGTAAAATTTCCGTACTACGGGTATCGCCCCAGATAATTTCCGGATTCCAGCGCTCAGTGGCAGCCCCTTTGGTCTGAAGGGAAAGAACGGTTGCCTGGTTAATCGATTTTGACTCAGCTAAATCATTAAAATCAAACAGTCTATGCCCGGCTTCATGGGCCACATCGATCGCTTCCTTAATCGCCGCTGCCGCTTTCGCCCATTTCTCCGGATCGTAAGACTGGGGAAATAACGGGATTTCCCGGTCATCCGTCACATTCGCGTATTCCGGGTTCCCGTTGAACAACGGACTGGCGGCATAGGTCAGCACTTTTGCCTTAAGCGCCAGGGCGATGGGAAGGGTCATCCGTCCGATGTCCTGGGTCACATCCAAAATCGTCAGCGGAAGGTACACACTGGCCGAATCAATCAGGTTTACGATATCATTCACCACCGAATCGACCGGCTCGCGGTAATACATGGTTTCCTCCGAGGATGAACTGATTTCAATATTTTGGTCAATGATCGGAACAGGGCCGTACATGTTCAGCAACCAGAAATGAAAAAACGCTTTCAGCATTTTTACCTCGGCCATCCAGACCTTCCTCTCTTCCTGCCCCATATCGATTACTTTATGGATATTTTCCAGGAAAATATTACAATCGCTTATCCCGGTAAAAATGGGCATACCGCCATTTAAGCTGTAATTGCTGCTCTCGGCCGCCCAGTAATTACACAACGGCAACTGGGTCCCCTGCTCCCCGGCGGCAATTCTCCAGGCCTGCGGACTAAAAGGATCAAAATCATTAAATAACCAG
>CAZANK010000486.1:0-3107 GCA_964486235.1 uncultured Prolixibacteraceae bacterium
TCAGTCCACTCACCCCTAACTCATCGTTAGGGACCTGGCTTGCCTCTGCTGAACTGGAATTTCTCCTTTGTCTTTGGACTGAGAAACCTGCCAACAGATTCAGATAATGATCTTTTTTAATGACTTTCTTGTAACTCAGGGTATTTTCGTTCAACAAACTGGTCGAGGCAGAATTGGCAATGTTCCCGTTCGGTCCTTTTAAACTGCCGTCCATCCCCAAAGCAGTATTTTTCCCGTAATATGATTTGCCTAAGCGATGATTGTAATTGACACCGCCGCTGACGCGAAAAGTAAGATCATTGGTGATCTTATAATCGATGTAAGCATTTGCTGCCAGATTATGGCTGTCGGAACTGATGTCGGTGTTTCGAGTGGAGATATACGGGTTATAGGCATAGTCCAGCCGACCATCCGGGTCGATGCCTGAATTAAGCTGATCTTCGAGCGATGAATTGGGTGAAGTGGCAGGCCGATAGCCCCACACTACGTATAGTAAACTGTAAGAAGGCGAAGCCGCTGTCGGGAACATGGAAGGCGAGTTGCCTTCAGTACTGGTGTTGGCATAATTGACATTGAGGTTCAACCGGGCTTTTTTATTAATGTCCTGATTAAAAACAAACCGCCCCTGGTACCGTTTAAACCCTGTTTTGATGATTGTTCCTTCCTGATCGGTCATTGAACCGGATATCATGTAATTGTTCGTATTTGTGCCGCCGGAAACAGACAGAGAATAATTCTGTACAGGGGCTGTCCGGTATAACAGTTTTTGCCAGTTATTGTACGGAGCCCCTCTATAGTCTTCCAGTGCAGGTCCGTTCGGGTCATAATCATCTTCCTCTAGTATCGGATCGCTGGGAGTATATAATTTTTTGGCCGCATAGCCTATGAGTTCTGTTTGTAGTTTCACATATTCGTACGGGTCCATCATATCCATAGGTTTCAGCGTTTCCTGAAACCCGTAATAACCATCAAATTTCACTACCGGCACCCCTGTCTTGCCTTGGGTGGTCGTAACCACGATTACCCCGTTCGAACCTCTGGAGCCATAAATGGCGGTTGAGGCAGCATCCTTTAATACCGTGATGGATTTGATCGTTGAAGGATCTATGGTATTTGCCGAAGAACTTTCCAGCGGGAATCCGTCAACTACCCATAAAGGAGAGTTGTCCTGGGTGATGGAACTGGGCCCCCGCACGATAATCGTGTTTCCCGCCAATGGTCCTCCTTCGGACGAAGTAATCTGTACGCCGGCGACACGTCCGGCCAGAGATTCCTCAAAGGATTTCACAGTTGCTTTTTTCATATCGGTCACGTTTACGGTACTTACGCTGGTTCCTCCAAGAGCTGATCTGGGTATATCGCCGTAGCCGATCGCTACCACCTCTTCAATTCCTATGGTTTCTTCTTCCATCATCACATTGATCGTCACATTATTTCTGACCGGTATTTCCTGCTTTTTCATTCCAACAAAAGAAAGCACCAGGATGGCATTTCCGGGAACGTTTGTCAAGGTATAATTTCCATGTATGTTCGTAACGACTCCCATTGCGGAATTTTTTATCATCACGGCAACACCCGGGAGAGGCTCCCCGGAGGAATCGGTCACTTTGCCGGATACGGTACGGGGTTGCTGTTGGACAACAGGTGCTGTTTCACTGTTTTTTGTCAAGGCGATTAGCCGGCCGTTAATCTTGTAAGAGATATCTGTACCTTTAAAAACCTCACCCAAAATTTCGGACACCGGTTTGTTGGTGGCCTCGACATCGACCGTTCTTTTGACATCGACTGTTAACGCGCTGTACATGAAATAGTAGTCGCTCTGGTCTTCGATCAGTTGGATGACACCTTCGACACTGATGT
This sequence comes from uncultured Prolixibacteraceae bacterium, assembly GCA_964486235.1. Lineage (GTDB taxonomy): Bacteria > Bacteroidota > Bacteroidia > Bacteroidales > Prolixibacteraceae > JBCFBK01. The sequence continues at coordinate 1,861 of CAZANK010000486.1, forward strand.
TTTTCTGATTAATGCTTAACCGCTGGTTTTGCGAGAACGAATCTGTTGCAAAGGATTGCAACAGGCTAAGCAAACAGATCGAAAGAGTTAATCTCATCATACATACTAATTTACGTTTCCATACCCATAGGAGCAGGGAAGTCATTGAACAATGCTTTTTTTTTGCTTCGCGCAACTTACTCCCGCTCGACAAAATCTCAAAAAAGTTTGGATTTTGCCCTCTTTTAATCGCAATTTTCATAATTTTGTAAGGATTTGAATTGATGATTCAGATTATTGATGCCTTTGGCTGACTGGAAATTAGTAAAGGCATGAATTTCAGAAAGGGAGATGGTAACATCTCCTTTTTTTGATCAGCATGTGCATAGGCATATCTTTTAGTCGGGATTTGCGTTATCATGATGTCCAACTACAAGGTTGGCGGTTCCGTCGTCGGTCCTGAAAACGGAATAGTGAAAGGGAGTTGAAAATTTCAGGAGATCGACGATCTGATCCAGGTTTTCATTTCTGATCGTTGCCGTAAAGGGGAAATCCGAAACTCCAGGGTCATTGATCTCAATGGTGATGTTATACCACCTTCCCAGTTTTTTTAACACTTCAGACAGCGGGTCATCACGAAACAACAGGGTCCCGCCAATCCAGGATGTGTACTTGGCTACCTCAACATCGCTGATCCTGAATTCCGGGTCACCTTTTTTATAGGTCACCAATTGCCCGGGGACAACCGGCAGAAATTGCCTGTCCGGCCGGTATAGTCCTTTGAAAAGATCAATTTTTCCGGTCTTCAGAACAACCTTCACCTCATCCTCTTCGCTGTAATTCATCACGTTAAAACTTGTCCCCACAACTTTTAAGCCCACTTCCCCCAGGTTCAGAATAAACGGTTGCCGGGAATTCCTGGCCACTTCAAAAAAAGCTTCGCCTGCCACTTCCACATTCCTGGTTTTTTCCCCCGAAAAATTTGCCGGGTATTGAATCGTGCTTCCCGACATGAGCCAGACCACCGTTCCGTCGGGCAATGTCATTTTTCTGACCTTTTCGTTCGACAACGATTCCCGGAGGTATACCACCTGCTTATCGGCTTCCCGTGGGTTTAGGACCATAAAATACATCGACGGAATGATAAGCCCGAGGACAAAAATGGCAGCGGCATTTCTAACCCGGATTAGGAACCGCTTTCTTCCCCGGAACTGGTTTTCCTTCATCCTTGCTTCAATTCTTGAGAACAGGGTAGACGAATCGATATG
>CAZANK010000487.1:0-3105 GCA_964486235.1 uncultured Prolixibacteraceae bacterium
CATTAGGTGAAATTCAACCGCCGGGTATTCCACCTCCCGGCGGTTTTTGAGTCACCTGTTATTTAATTTTTATTTCATACCGGTTTCCTTTCTTCGTATAGGTTAAATCACTGGCAATCGCAATTGCGTCAAGAATCTCTTCAATGCTTTCGTCGGTAAATATTCCCGAATAATGGATCTTGTTACCAAGTTCTTTAGGCGTAAAGACGATCTCGATGTTATACTTTCGCTCAAGCTTTTTTACAAGGAAGCTTAACGATTCCGCATGAAGATACATCTCATTTTGCCTCCAGGAGGAATACTCCGGGGCGTTGACAGGAGCAATATCGAAGTCGGACGTTTGCTTGTTATAAACGACCAGTTGGCCTGGTTCTACCAGCAGATTCTTTTTGGCGTCTTTCTTAATGCTGATCTGTCCCGCTTCCAGACAGGTATATATTTGATTGTCATCGGGGTAAGCAGAGACATTGAACCGGGTGCCGTGCACGACGATTTCCAGGGCCTCCACATTGACGATGAAAGGTGTACGGTGATGCGTCACGTCAAAATAGCCTTCACCGGTCAGGTAGACTTGTCTGTTGTTTTTCCCAAAATCGGTATGATAATGGAGTTGTGATTTGGAGTTCAGCCAGACTTTCGTGCTGTCGGGTAGCAGGACAAACGACCGGTTTCCCAGTTCTGTTTGTACCAGTCCGGCGGTTTCCGGAACGGTACGGTCAAACAAATAAAGATAAAGTGTAAATAACCCGGCCATCAGGAAGATCCCCGCGGCCGCACTGATCAGGGAGATTATGAAGTCCCGTTGCCGGTTCCGCTTTTTCATCCCGATTCTCCTGACCAGCAAAGGAAATGCCCGTTTCGGATCTGCATTCCTGTATCGTTGAACATACGGAGCTTCATCCCAGATCTTTTTGACCTGTTCAAATCGTTGCCGGTACCCTTCCTGTCTCATCAGTTCCCTGAACTGATCTTCTTCTTCAGGAGTGGCTGTGCCGGTTAAAATCACAACGAATAGTTCTTCTTGCCCGTTCATGTTGTTTGCTTCTTTCCCTATGACAATTTTCAAAGAGAAAGGTCTTACGCCGGACTGGAAAAAATTAAAAAAATTCCGGATAGGAAGTCTGAAGGCATTCCTTTATGAGTTTTAAAGCCTTGCCAATCTGTGCTTTGACTGTTTTTACAGAGATGTTCATCGCCAGCGCCAGTTCCTGCTGTTTGATACCCTCAAACCGGCTTTGAATAAAGGCTTCTTGACAGCGCGGGGGCAGTTTCGCGATACATTGCCAAAGCTCATTTCTGAACTCCTGTTGTTCTATTTTGTCAGAATCCATCACCCGGTCGTCCTCATCTTTGAGATAAGCAGTTGTATGGTTCAGCCGGATCGCTTCAGCCTTAATCCTGTTCAGGCAGGCATTTTTTACAGCCGTGTACAAGTAGGATTTGACGGAGCTTGATATCCTGATCTTATTCCGGTCTTCCCAGATTTTCACGTAAACTTCCTGGACGATATCTTCGCAGTCAAAATCATCTTTCAAATAGCTGGAAGCAAAATTGCAGAGACGACTGTAATATCGCTCAAAAAGAATCCTGAAGGCATCTAAATCGCCTTCATTTATTTTTTTGAATACGCCGGTGTCAGTATGCTCATTCATAAAAATGGATTAACCTGCATCAGATGATTCAGGTTGCTGCAAACTTAATTAAAAGTACGAAAATTTCTTGCATGACGTCATCGTCGACATGACGTCATCGTCGAATGGTGAAAAGCGATTTGGTCCTGCCTCTCCTGGTTTTTTGATTCAGGCGGATACCGGCAATTTTCTGTTTCTCCAACCTGCCTTTATTGAAACGGTTAACCGGGAGATGGTTTGAAAATTTGCCGCAAGAGCGGTACTGGTTCATCATTTTTAAATCGGATAAAATAGTTTATCAAAAATTAAACAAATAATGTTAGGTTTGCTGAAACTTTGAAGATTGAACCTGTTCCGGGGAAATGCAAACGTGAAGAAGGATGATTTGGACCATTAAAAAGACATTCGAGATTTCGGCAAGCCACCAGCTTGATTTGCCTTACAAAAGCAAATGTAACCGACTGCACGGGCACAACTGGATGGTCGATATCTATGTTTCCGCTTCGGAGCTGGAAAACGGGATGGTGGTCGATTTTAACTACCTGAAAGAAGAAGTATTTCTGAAACTCGACCATAAACATTTGAACGATATCATTCCTGTCCCGACGGTCGAGAATCTGGCTCTTTGGATCGCTGAGACCCTTGGGACAAAAAGGGCCGGAAGGCGTTTTTGGTGTACGAAGGTAGTGATTAAGGAGAGCCGGGGAAATGTCTGTGAACTTGAATGTGAATGAGATATTTTACTCCCTTCAGGGAGAAGGTTCCCGGGCTGGAACACCAAACGTGTTCATCCGCCTGTCGAAGTGCAACCTGAATTGCTGGTTTTGCGACACTGAGTTCGAGTCGGGCGCCGTTTATTCCCTGGAACAGCTCGCCGGTGAGATCAGTCAGTTCCCGTGTAAGAACATCATCTGGACCGGCGGTGAACCTGCCCTGCAACTCACCGAAGAGATCGTGGGTTTCTTTAAAGACCGCGGCTATTACCAGGCCGTTGAAACGAACGGCACAAAGCCGCTTCCGGCGAATCTTGATTTTGTCACCTGTTCGCCCAAGCAGGTCACCCCGGCGCAACTGAGAAGGAATTTTCCGGATGGCGTTTCCGAGATCAAATGTATTTTCGACGAGGGGCCCGAATACGCGATCAGTGAGCTTCCACCAGCGAAACATTATTTTCTGAGCCCCGTTTTTTTGGGAAAGGAAAAGGAGCGCATGGATCTGGATCAGGACATCCTGCAGGCCTGCATTGCTTATATCCTCAAAAATCCGGGCTGGCAACTGTCCGTTCAGCAACACAAAATCTGGAAGATCCGCTGATGTCTGTCCTGCATACATGGTTTTGGTTCCCGAAGATCATTCCCCGACCGTTTCTTTGTGGACACTCGTTATTGAGGTGTAAAATTTTTTGTCAATTCGTGTTCATTTTTTTGACACCTCTTTTGTCGATCGCGTCATAATATTTTGTATCTATGGCATT
>CAZANK010000488.1:0-3105 GCA_964486235.1 uncultured Prolixibacteraceae bacterium
AGTAAGTTTAAGACCCTCAGGCAAAGCAGAACGGTAAGGAACATCCTGCGGCATATCGTATGCTGCAAAGATGAACCTGTGCGCCAGATGTTGCGGATAGAGGGATTTATCGATCCAATCTGAGATCTGTTGATACCCAAAACGTTCATAAAAATATTGTCCGAAACCCTGAGGGGCATTTGCATCCACTAACTCTTTTCCTGTCCTTTTATCGACAAGGCTGGTTATCTTTCCCAGCTTTGCATTGATAATTGCTTTAAAAAAAGGACTTTCAATCACTCCTGATGCGCTATCAGCACTCAGTTTTGGATTTTCTGCCTGTTCCGACGATGCTACATACGTTCTATAACCCATTGCCGGGATATCTTTGGCGACAAAACGGGACATTGGAGCGCTGTATTCAATGGATGGGTATTCATGAGAAACAGGAATGACCTCTCCGCCATCCAACGGTTTCAGTGAGTTAAAATCACTTCCAAAGATCAAACGAGTGGCAAGTTCCACCATACCGTCCCTTTTCCAGGGAAGAGGATTATAAACTGTTACCCGGTTACCCTCAACGAGAACATGATCGGCAAGCGTGGCAACTGCATCCTGATACGGTTCACGAATAAGAGTCGCTACATGCCCGATATAATCTGCATGATCGTTCCATGATTTGTCCATTAACCGGTATTGGGCAGGTAGTCCGCTGAACCATAAATCATTCCATGATTGATACGGAGCTTTAATATAATGCTGATTCGCGAGCCCCCATGTATGCTCGCTGTAAAGCAGGCTGTTTTCGTATGCTTCACTTATTTTTTTTCTCAAATCCGGACGATAAATGCCCCAAATGGTTTGAAGCGTTGAAAGCTGATCTAATCCACCAATAGACGGACGAATATGTTGGGCCAGTTTGCTGGCTTCCGGCATACTCATGGCGCCATGAATCCAGGTATCACCGATATCGCTGCGAATCACAGGCAAATGACTCAAATCCTCCTTCAATATCAGCTCCGCAAAATCATCCATCGTGCCAACACGTGCCTGGATCCCTCTGCTCCTGTAATACTCCAAATCTCTTTTCACGGTTGCCGGGTCCGGAGGCCCCTGGTTATCGCCTGTCATATTTATATAAACCCATGTTTTAAATGGCCATTCACCGGCTGGAAGCGGATCGCTTCCGTAACCGTTTTTGTAAAGGGTAAGAAGACGAGAACCATCAGGCCCTTCCCACCAAAAAAAAGGAGGTAAGCCCAGTTCCATGTTTACATAAGGCCCTCCCATGTGGTAAAATTTAATTCCCGCATGAGCGCAGAGTGTTGGTATAATCCATGAATGCCCGGGTACATCGCTCATTTTTGCACTGATCGATAAAGGCCGTCCGTATTTTCGGTCAATCGTTGAGGAAATATTCAGTCCGCGAACCAGATCTTCGGGATCAGATGTTTCAACATGCATCGAAAAAGGGAACGAATGAACAGCCAAATTTCCTTCACGAATGGCCTTTTCAATTTTTTCTCTCCGGTCCGGCGCCTGTCCTTCCCAAAGGATTTGTGTCATCGGCCATCCTGACAGCGTCCAGACAAATTGCTGGTCTTTAGGCTGGCTACTGTTTTTGTCAATGGCTTCCAGTACCTTATCACACATCGACGTTCGGTAATCATGTACGACTTGCTGTACTGTACCGGAATAGCCAATGTCAAAATGGGTTTTATAGACAATAACTACCTGCCCTACTCCCAAACGTGTGGAAGCGTTTTTCTCAGCAGCCTTTTCTTTTGTTGATTTTTCTCCTGGTAGTGTTGATTCGGAATTATAATTCTGAGAAAATGAATAATCGGTAATTGTCCAAATCAACATGAACATCAGGCTAAATCTAACTTTCTTTCCCATCATAAAATACGTATAAAAATTTTATTCATCTCGTCCAACAGGCAATTAATTCCCCAACAAAAATACCCGGTCCAGCATGCCCGCATGGAACAATGACTTGTAAATACGGACAGCAATGACATTATTCTTCCCGGGCTCGATGAGTTTTGTCACGTCGAATTCCTCCTGGTAGTCATAATTATCCCAAAAATACAGATTTCCCCTGTAAATATGATCGGTGTAATCTCCGTGACTAAATTCAACCGGTTTTCCATTGATCCAGATATGCATGGCCCGGGCCAGAAGGGTGGGGAAGAAGATCGTCATTTTCTTCCCTGCAAATGTGCCGGGAACCTCGGCGCTTGTTCGCAAAAACACGGCAGAAGGCTCATGTTGGTTTTGGTATTTCAGGTCGGGCATGATGGTTACATCCCAGTTATCCAGTGTATCGACCGGTTGTTCAGGCTGATGTAACCCCAGGTTTACAGCCTGTTGGTCATTGTCCTGCATTACTTTCCAGTAGCGTGGTAAAACTACACTCGCGGATGCATCTTTGATTTTTCTGTTCCATCGGCTGTATTTTTGATACCAGCCGGCGGGTTCATAAATGGACGGAGAAGTTCTTGTCGTATCCAGCGTGGAAGGATGCATGAAGTTCGGGTAAATTTTATTCAGTGCATCTTTAATTTCAAAAGAAACCCTGATTTTTTGATTGGCCGCGCTAAAATCACCGGTTTCGCGGGCAATCTCAATACCATCGCAAAAAGCATCCGTGCTGCGTTGCACCTCAATCAAAAGATCGAGCTGCTTTTGTGCAAAGGGGTCTTTTACCAGCGATTTTGCTTTTTCCAGCGCCATCCGGCACTGCTTCCTGACATCAGGGGTCAGGATCAAATGGTTTCCGTAAATCTCGTTGCCGTAAAGTTCCGGGATTTCATCCATGCGCTTTTCGAGGATCTCGTAATACTCAAGTACTGCTGGTGCTGCTTCTGCAAAACGTTTTTCACAATAGTCATCCAGAATGTCTCTGTAGTCTTGGTTCACATTCCAGAACAGGCGGATCATCATCCAGTTATCCAGACCCGAAGAAGCCCATTCATCAAATCCCTGGGTGAGGTGCCCATCCAGTCCCTTTTCGTGGAAGTACTTATAATTCTCTGCGATGATCTTCCAACGCGGACAAATCATCGCCTGGTTCCACTGGTAACCCATGGGTTCATAATCGTGAAAGTAGGTTTCTGCACCAAC
>CAZANK010000489.1:0-3104 GCA_964486235.1 uncultured Prolixibacteraceae bacterium
CAGGCCCGATACCTCATACCCGTTCCAGTTGTCAGCCAACACACCCCACCCTTCCCGGCACCACGGGTCGCCATTGAACGTCCACTCCAGGACCGGACGGAAATCGTACGCCGTGCCTTCTTCCGCGTTGAGGCGGGCGGCCACATAAGCGCCAAACGGCATCAGTACCTCGTAGAAGGTGTTTTTCGGCTGACCCAGCAAAGCCTCCAGGGCCGACATCGCCCCGGCCAGGTAACGCGGATCGCCAAACCGTTTGTAAGCGGCATAGAGGACATAAGCATGTCCGGCAGCCGCATCCTGCTGGTGAAAAATCCAGTTTTCCTGAGGCGTCAGTTCGGCATAATTGAAAAAAGTATGGTCATAGTTCCCGTTCAGCACGGAGTCGGCCTGGTAAAATTTCTCTGCGACAGAGCGCAGGATGGGTTCAGCGGTCCCCTCATCGGGATAAAAGCTGCAAACCGCATAATACAGCATGTTTGGAAACACGTCATACCACCAGTCGCGCCCATAGCCGCCCCCCAGCAAGGCAACTTCAGGACAGGTGTTGTTCATGACGATATTCCATTTCGTACCGGCATTGAGATAGTTCCGCAACATGCTGACGTAGTTCACCCCCTGTTGATCGGATTTATCAATGCCAACCAGTGAGGCGCCCAAAACCGCCCCGATCGTTGCCAGCGACTCATGGAACATGCCCCCGTTCCGGTCCGGTCCCTGCCGCACATCGCCCATAGCGGTATACAGGCCAAAGGTTTCCTGATCAAAGTTCTTTCGCGAACCGTCTTTCCAGATCAGCGGCCAGTATTCGCCGGTTTGTCCGGCATCGAAAGCCAACCGGTCAAACTGCCGGGCCTTCTCTTTCCAGTCAAGCATCCTGTAGGGCTGCGGAAAACCGGGCATCTGTTCCACGCGGGCAAGACTCAACTGTTCAACCGGCGGCGACTGAATCCGTTTAGGAGTCTGACCGCATGAATTGATTAACAGGATCGTCAGAATAAACAAAATGGTCCTCATGGTTGCATATTTTTAGCAGTTGATAAAATATTCCTGGCAACAGGAATTGAAATGAGCTGGATCGAAGCGATAATCAAGAGCGCGTATTGCAGGGCAAAGTCCTCCGTGATCAGATAGGTCATCACGATAAATAATCCGCATCCCAACAACCGCCCAAGGTACAAGCCAAATTCATGATTCAGGAAATAAGAAAATTCATTCCGCTTTTCGATGGCGGCCACCAGATCAATGACTTTTAACTGGATCGGGAAATAGGCCACATCCAGCAGGGGACGCGCCATGATGAGACAAAGCATGAACAGGACCACACCTAGGGAAGAATACAAGCCTGCGTTGATAAAAGCGCCTGCCGCGAAAAGCAAAAGCCCCAGGGTAAAGATATAAATCCGGTGCCCCGGTTTCGAGATGCGGCCGATGATGTAGAGCAAAATCGCTGACACCACGGCCCCAACGGCCTGGACGGTACCCAGCACGTCTTCATTGCCCACCAGCTTCATGATCAGCATGGCCGGGGCTGTGACGATGTAGCCCTGTGCGAGGCCTTTCAGGACAGAAAGCCGGATCATTTTATTCCAAAGGCCGTGGAACCGGAAAAAGATAAATTTCTCCTGCCGGGGGTTCACAAAACGTCCCTTGTTCACATAGACCGCGGCGATGATGGTCAGTATGAAAACCACCGCGGTCACAATCTGGTAAGCCCGGTTAATGTTTCCCGAAAACCAGTTTGACCGTTGGGTAGCCCCGATAAAAACGCCCACCAGATAGGGGACAATCACGGCCGTACTGGTATAGAAAAAAGTCTCAAGCCCATAGTAGTAATTCCGGTTTTGATCGCTGGTCGACTCTAGCGCCAGAAAATCGCGGTTGGCCCAAAAAAAGCCATACGAAATCCCCATGATCAGTCCGGCAAGACCGATGCCCGTGATGTCCAGCTCATCCAGCATCATCATCGCCGTCATCGATATCCCGCTCAGCAACATGCCAAACGAGTACAGCCAGGCAATTCTTATTTTACGCAGCAGGTAGCCGTTGATCGCGAAGGTAACCGGGATACCGGTATACAGCGCTAACTGAAAAATAACGACCAGCCGGGCTTCCTGCGAGTTGCGCATAATATAGGCGCCAATAAACAGTTCAATGATGGGCAGTACCAGCGAGTAGATCAGGTTGGTGATCAGCAGGACCCTCATGTTGTGCGGATACGAGAGAAAAACCCGGTATTCATTCTTTAATTTATTGATCATAATCCTGATTATCAGATCGTTCGACTTTCAGATTAAAGATTTAAGCCAGACCCCAAGACGCCAAGTTTATCAATTCATGCTCCTGTGTGGGATATGGCCCTCATCCCGTTTCATGGCGTCTTTGCGTCTTTGCATTTAAAGTTTGCAGGATTTTTTGAATGGACAGCTTCGCCCTGCAAATAACCTCGTCCGAAGCCCCGTAATACAGCGTGAGTTCATCGCCGTCCACCACGTGTCCGTTGGTGAAAATAACATTCCCGAAGAAGCCGGTTTTCTCATAATCCATGACGGGTTCCATGATGGGCTCTTCAGAACGGGCGATCACCCGGTAAGGATCCTTCAGATCGAGCAAAAGCGCCCCCAGGCAATACCGGTTCTGTTCATCGGCCCCGTGATAGATTTCGAGCCAGCCGTATTCGGTGCGGATGGGAGAAGCGCCGGCGCCGATCCGGACGCTGTCCCATTTCCCTTTCCTGGTTTGGGCAACACAGCGGTGTCCGCCCCAGTGAATGCCGTCGGGCGATTGGGCCGCCCACAGGTAATTGCCTCCGAGCTCCGGACTGCTTGGGCGGTGCAACGCAAGGAAATGCCCGTTTATTTTTTCTTCAAACAAGGCGCAGTCCTTATTATGCGGACAAAAAATGAGCCCTTGCTGTTCAAAGTCCTTCCAGTTTTTGGTGGTCCGCATCCCAACGGCAACGCCTGACTCCGAAACGGCTGTATAGGTGAGGTAATACGTGTCGCCGATCCGGGCGACACGGCAATCTTCGACCCCATACGATTCGTACTCCCCGAGGCCGGTGAGGGGCGGAAATCCATCAGGCTCACCAAAGTCCTCGCCGTTGT
>CAZANK010000490.1:0-3098 GCA_964486235.1 uncultured Prolixibacteraceae bacterium
CAAGATTTGGTAAAGTTACCGCATTGGATTCGGTTTCAGCAGGGGGGTGGTCGAAGGATAAGCTGGTTGACGGCCGCCTGGTTGGCGAGCGGGGGCTTATTGATAACGAAGAACGTCCGGGCACAATGGTCCGGAAAGAATTTGGATTAAAAGGAAAAGTCAAACGGGCAACTGTTTCTGTTACCGGCCTGGGACTTTATGAACTGTACATCAATGGCCGGCGGGTTGGCGATCATCTCCTGGCGCCGGAATGGACCCAATACACAAAGCGTATCCAATACCAGAGTTACGATGTCACCGGCCTGCTTCATAAAGGGTCAAATGCAGTTGGCGCCCAGATGGCCGGAGGCTGGTGGACCGGGCCGCTTGCCATCGAATCACCGTTGGAGAACCCCCAGTTTTGCCTGTTAATGCGTCTGGATGTGGACATGGAAGACGGCTCGGCCCATACTGTTGTTACAGACTCCTCCTGGCAGGCAACTGCCGATGGTCCGATCCGCCGGTCGGGTATTTATTTTGGCGAGAGGTACGATGCCTTAAAAGAAATGGCCGGCTGGAACCAGCCGGGATTTGCTGCTACAAGTTGGTTGCCGGTTAAAGTATTGCCCTATCCTGATGGGGCAAAAGATGCAATTTTAGTTGCACAAAACAATGAGCCAATCCGGGTAGCTGAAGAGTTATTGCCTGTTAAAATGACGGAGCCCAGACCGGGAGTCTATGTTTTTGACATGGGGCAGAACATGGTTGGCTGGTGCAGGCTAAAAGCAGATGCGCCTCCGGGAACTAAAATCACATTGCGCCATGCAGAGATGCTGAATGAAGACGGTACGATTTATACGGATAACCTTCGCGGGGCAGCCCAGGTTAACGAGTACTTATGGCGCGGGGGAGAAGTTATGATGGAGCCTCATTTTACCTACCACGGATTCCGCTATGTTGAACTGGCAGGCTTGCCTGGCAAACCGGCAGAAGACGCCATTGTTGGCAGGGCTTTCCATTCCGCAGCACCACAATCAGGCAAATTCGAATGCTCCAGTGAACTGATCAATAAGATTATGAGTTGCGTAGTATGGGGACAAAAGGGGAATATGCCCAGTGTGCCAACCGATTGTCCGCAACGCACGGAACGGATGGGATTCTTAGGTGATATACAGGCCTTTTCGCAGGCCTCAATTTTTAATATGGACATGGCCGGATTTTTCACCAAATGGATAACCGATATTCGCGACTCACAGACAGAAGAAGGGCGTTTCCCGATACTGGCCCCGCATCCGGCAAACAATGAATTATTCCTGTACCTGGATGGGGAGTATGCTCCTGGCTGGGGCGATGCCGGGACAATTGTCCCCTGGAGGATGTACGAAAATTATGCCGATATCCGGCTAATCGGGCAACATTATGAATCGGCCAAACGCTGGGTTGATTTTATCCTGAAGTACAATCCTGACCTGATTTGGCGAAATAAGAACAACAATAATGATGGCCCTAGTGACTGGCTTAACGGAGATATTACGGATTTAAAAGATTATCCGCAGGGAATCAGTACTACACCGCATGATGTATTTGCTACGATCTTTTTTGCCCGTTCCACAGAGATTGTATCCAAAATGGCTAAGGTTTTGGGTAAAGAAGAAGATGCGATCAGGTACACGGACCTTTTTACAAAGATAAAATCTGCATTTAACAGGGAATTTGTCACTTCTGACGGACAAATCAAGGGTAACACACAGGGAGGTTATGCTTTGGCGCTCCATTTCAATTTGGTAGATGAACCGATCCGGGCGAAAATGACGGAACATTTGCTGGATGCAATAAAAAGATACAACAACCATCTTTCAACCGGCTATATGGCGAGCCATCGTTTAATGCTTGAACTTTCAAACAACGGGCACCATGATGAAGCCTGGCGCCTGATCAATTTATGCACAGTCCCCTCCTGGGGGTATATGGTAAAAATGGGAGCGACAACCATTTGGGAGAGATGGGATGGTTATGTAGAAGGACGCGGTTATCAGAATCCGAAGATGAATTCCTTTAATCATTTTGCATTTGGGTCGGTCGGGGAATGGGTCTGGCGTAATCTGGTCGGCCTTAATCCAGACGAGGAGAGGCCCGGATACAAGCATTTTATCATCAGGCCAAGACCCGCAGAAGGCCTGACCTGGGTCAAGGGAAGTTATGAAAGTATATACGGGACGATTGTCAGCAACTGGAGGATTGAGCAAGGTCAGTTTAATTTAGATCTGACTGTACCTTCCAACACCACTGCAACGGTATATCTTCCGGCGGAAGAAATCTCAAATGTTTTTGACAATGGACAGCCGGTTACACAATCCGCGGATATTAAGTTTATCCGTATGGAGGATGAGTATGCTGTATTGGATGTTACCTCCGGGATTTACTCTTTCGCAACGTTTATAAGATAACGTTGTCAGGGAGGGCGGCGCTTTATTTTTGTGTAGTAAGCATGATAAAAACAGAAACTTATTGAATATGAATCCTTCGAGAAGAAAATTCCTGAAAAACTCGGCGGTTACAGCTTCTGTAATCGGAGTAACAACACTAATCCCATCAGAGGTTTGGTCGTCTGAATTTGCCCCAAGCGATAAAATAAACGTGGCTTTAATTGGTTGCAGGAACATGGGATTCGGCATCCTGGAAAACCACCTTGATACAGGGATGGTAAACTGTGTAGCGCTTTGCGATGTGGATGAAAATGTATTGAGGGAAAAGTCAGATATCGTCAGGAAAAAATTCAACCAGGTACCAAAATTATTTCATGATTACCGAAAGGTGCTGGAAGACAAAGATATTGATGCTGTAATTATCGGCACTCCCGACCACTGGCACTGCCTGATTATGGTAGAAGCCTGCCAGGTCGGGAAAGATGTTTACGTGGAAAAACCCATGGCCAACACTATCGGCGAATGTAATATGATGGTGAAAGCTGCCCAAAAATATAATCGTGTGGTTCAGGTTGGGCAGCAGCAGCGCAGCAATACCACTTTTATTGAAGTGATGGGCCTCATCAAAAGCGGTGTTATCGGGTCACTCCGAAAGGTGAATATCTGGGCAAATTTCAACTACGGATTGGGTGT
>CAZANK010000491.1:0-3090 GCA_964486235.1 uncultured Prolixibacteraceae bacterium
ATTACCATACGATCTGGAAACGAAGGCAGTTTTAAAGCAAGCTGTAAATGCAAACAGACGTTTGGCCGAATTGAAGGGAGTTGTAAAAACGATCCCAAATGAAACAATTCTTATCAGCACGTTGGCGTTGCAAGAAGCAAAAGATAGTTCTGCGATCGAAAGCATTATTACTACGCAAGACGAGCTTTACAAAGCCGAACTTATGGTGAAACAGTTTTCAACTCCGAAAGGGCCTTTCATTTGGATGTGGAACTCCCTGACTCGATCGATTCGGTAGGATAAAAAATGGGGAAATCTTTACATGTTCAGAAAACATGTAAAGAAAATCCAAAAATCTTTACACGTTTGTGTAACGTGTAAAGAAAAGGGTAAATCTTTTACATGTTTGAGGGAACGTTTAAAGAAAAGGGAACTTTCTTTGACAGAAAATACGGAGATACATGAAATTAAAGTTTAAGCACCAGAAGTTTCAAGCTGAAGCAGCCCAAGCTATTTGCGACGTTTTTGCAGGTCAACCATGCCTTTCTCAATCGCAATATTTGGTTGATCGTGGCAATTGGCGCGGTCAGGTCGAATTACAAGATTTCACTGGGTTTAAGAACCATAAAATTGTCCCCGGGCTTACCGATAAGGTTATCCTTGAAAATATACAGAAGATACAGCGCGGTCAACAAATAGAACCTTCAACAGAATTGGAAGGTCGTTATAATCTGACTATTGAAATGGAAACAGGTGTAGGGAAAACGTACACCTACATTAAAACGATGTTTGAGCTGAACAAACAGTACGGGTGGAGCAAATTCATTGTGGTCGTACCCAGTATCGCCATTCGTGAAGGAGTACATAAGTCGTTCCAGATTACTCAAGATCATTTTGCAGAAGATTACGCGAAAAAGATCCACTTCTTTATCTATAATTCGTCACAGTTAACAGATATTGACCGATTTGCAAGTGATAGCAACATCAATGTGATGATCATCAATTCTCAGGCATTTAATGCGAGAGGAGTTGATGCAAGGCGTATTTATATGAAGCTGGATGGTTTTCGGAGCCGCAGACCTATTGATGTCCTGGCCAGAACTAATCCTATTTTGATCATCGATGAGCCGCAAAAGGTTGAAGGCGCTACTACCAAAGAAAAATTGAAGGAGTTCAATCCACTTTTTACATTGCGTTACTCGGCAACCCACAAAAAGGACAGTATCTATAACCTGATTTACCGGCTTGATGCCATGGAAGCATACAACAAGAAGCTGGTTAAAAAAATCTCGGTTAAAGGCATAACAACTACAGGAACTACAGCAACCGAAGGTTATTTGTATTTGGAAAGTATTAACCTGTTTAAAGATAAAAATCCAACCGCTAACCTTGGTTTCGACATTAAGCAACCTTCAGGGGTAAAATCGGCAGTAAAGACAATTCAAATAGGACATAATCTTTATAGCCAATCAAAAGAGTTGGAAGAATACCGGGATGGTTATATCGTTACGGACATCGATGGTCGGGATAATTCTGTTTCTTTTGAGAACGGGATCAGGCTTCATGCCGGCGATGCCCTGGGGGCGGTAAATGAAGATCAGCTCCGGCGCATTCAGATACGTGAAACGATCCTTTCGCACATTGAACGTGAACGGTATTTGTATTTGAGAGGTATTAAAGTCCTTAGCTTATTTTTTATCGATGAAGTAGCGAAATACAAGCAATACGATACGGCAGGGAGTGCTTTCAACGGAGCTTATGCGGATATCTTTGAAGAAGAATACGAAAATATCACCTCCTCGCTTCAGCTTCAGTTTGGAGAGGAGCCATACCTGGATTACTTAAAATCAATTACTTCTGCAAAAACTCACGCAGGGTATTTTTCGATTGATAAAAAGAAAAACCAGTTTGTAAACAGCAAAGCAGGGCGTGGTACAAACGAATCGAACGATACCGACGCTTACGACCTGATAATGAAAAAGAAGGAACGGCTATTGTCGTTCGAAGAACCCGTTCGTTTCATTTTCTCACATAGTGCCTTGCGTGAAGGTTGGGACAATCCGAATGTATTCCAGATTTGCACCCTGAAGCAAAGTTCTTCGGAGGTTGGAAAACGGCAGGAAGTAGGTCGCGGACTGCGATTATGCGTGAATCAAAACGGGGACCGGATGGATGCAACAGCACTTGGACAAGATGTTCACAATATTAATCAACTGACAGTCATTGCCAGTGAATCGTATGATAAGTTTGTCCGGGCATTGCAGACAGAACTTTCTGAAATAATTGCAGATCGTCCCATAAAAGTTACTGTTGCATTGTTCGAAAACAAGATCGTTAAGACAGAGAAAGGCCATGATTATGTCATTGATAATGATACAGCTCAGCTTATTGTTGAGGACATGATCATTAATGGCTATCTGAAGAAAGGAGAGCTAACCGAGAAGTTTTATTCGGAAAAGGAAATCGGAACGATAAAAGTAGCTGCCGAAGTTGAAGAATGTAAAGAAGCAATTATTAGTATTTTAGATACGCTTTATAATCCGAAGGCGATTACGCCGGAAAACGCCCGGAATAACAATATCGAACTTAAATTTGATCAGGGTAAGTTTAATCGCAAAGAGTTTCAGGCATTATGGCATCAAATAAATGCCAAAACGGCTTATGTTGTCGATTTTGAGACTAACGAACTCATCCAAAAGTCAGTCGAGAAGCTTAATGTACATCTTCATGTATCCCGGATTTTCTATAAGGTTCAAACGGGTACTTTGAATACAATTGAATCGAAAGAGGCTTTGATTCAGGGTGAAGGTTTCCAAGAGAAAGAGTCAAGGCTTGAGACTGTTGACGCATCAGCAAATGGTAACGTAAAATATGACTTGGTCGGGAAGGTTGTTGAAGCCACCGGACTGACCCGAAATACTATTGTGAGGATACTTACAGCGGTAGAGCCTCGGGTATTTGAGCAATTTAAATATAACCCAGAGGAATTCATTATTAAGGCATCGGCACTGATCAATGAAGAAAAAGCCACGGTAATCGTTCAGCATATTGCCTATAACAAACTGGAAGATAAATTTGGTACGGAAATATTTACTGAGCCAACCATGAAAG
>CAZANK010000492.1:0-3083 GCA_964486235.1 uncultured Prolixibacteraceae bacterium
CTTTTTACCATATCGCTAAGCAACTCCTTTAGTGCACTTTCGCCTGATAGGGGCAAGGCTTGGGATGCTTCGGTAAAATCAAAGCAATCCTGCTCCTGCTGGTTAAAATAGGATAAAATTTCACTGGATTCTGTTGATATGTATTTACGTTTCATAGGTTAATTGTCAGCTTTATCCTGACCTAAGTGATACAAAATAAAAACACCAATTATCTATTCCGTTTGGATTTTAGTGTCTTATGAAGGCAGGCAAATCCTATACAACAAGCAGCCACACCACCTCCATCAACAAAAATACAATCACCACGCCCACCAAAACCAGGAACCACTTAGGAAATCTAAATTAAATAAGCGAAATATTCCATTTATTTTAAGTTACGATGGTCGTACTGATAATAAAACGTATGGAGAAGATATTTACACTCATTTTGGAATTTTCTGTCTTCAGTTTGTCTTTTTTTATAGTATCCAGTTAAATAAGTATCCCAATAAAATGATGAACAAGGTTATTGTCCCGAAGAAAATGCCAATCAGCCTCCACTTCATTACTTTTTTGAGGAGTGTGGCTTCGGGCAATGAAAGTCCCACGATGGCCATCATAAAGGCGATGCCTGTTCCCAGCGGAACGCCTTTGGCAACAAATACCTGAATGACCGGCACAATTCCGGCAGCGTTCGCGTACATGGGCACGGCAAGGGATACAGCCAAAGGCACGGCATACCATTTATCGGCTGAAAGAAATTTGGTAAAGAAATTTTCGGGAACATAACCATGCATCGTAGCGCCAATGGCAATGCCAATCAACACATACACCAAAACCTTGCGCACAATATCCCATCCTTCGCGAATGATGACCGGAAGCCGGTCGATAAACGGCGTTTGGTCCTTTTCCCACGTTTCCGAGTCTTGTTCTGAATTTGCCTGTATTTCTTTTACCCACTCGCTGAGATAGCGGTCCAATCGAAATTTTTCCAGGATTAAACCGCCAGTTGTACCTAAAAGAATTCCGCTAATGGCATAGATCAGGGTCGGTTTAATTCCGAACAGACCGAGAAACATGGCTACGGCCACTTCATTGACAAGGGGGGAGGTGATCAAAAAAGCCAACGTTACCCCAAGGGGTATTCCGCCTTTGACAAAACCAATAAAAAGCGGAACAGACGAACAGGAGCAAAAGGGTGTGATGGCCCCGAATAATGAGGCGAATAAATACTGAAGCCCGTACATCTTTTTTGTGGTCAGATAGAGGCGTAGCCGTTCTACCGGGAAATAGGCATTGACTAGTCCCATCGATGAACTGATCAGAAATAAGAGGATCAGGATTTTGACGGTGTCATAAATAAAGAAATTGATGGCCTTACCCGGATGGCCTTCCATGTCAAGTCCGAATACACCGTAAGTCAAATGATCGGCCAGTGGTTGGAGAAAGTAATAAAGGATTCCTAACAGCGGCAGCACAACTGCGATGGAGACAATCAGCCTGATCTTCTTATTTTTCTGCATGAAATGATGATCTGATTTGCCCTGAAACGGGAGCATGAGCTAAATGTCGTTCTTGCGTAGTAAGATCGAGATCTCATCGACAGAGGGAACTCTTCCCTTGACGAGAACTTTGCCGTTGACAACCAGTGCAGGCGTGGTCATTACGCCGAACTGCATAATCTCGACAATATCCTCCACCTTGGTGACAGTGGCATCCAATCCGGTTTTTTCAACAGCTTCTTTGGTTGCTTTTTCAAGTGCCTTGCACTTTGCACAGCCGGTTCCCAATACCTTGATTTCCATAATTGATTTTTATTGTTCGTAGTTCGCAAAATGACGAACCATGAATGTAAATTTTTTTATTTGCTGAATAATTTTCCAAACAGTTGTTGGGCCTTTTCCCAGTTTTTCCGGTTAATACAATATTTTACCTTGGGTGCTTCGATCTCTCCCTGGATAAGACCGGCTTCCTTCAATTCCTTCAGATGCTGGGAGAGGGTGGATTTGGCGATGGGTAAAATATCGGAAAGGTCGCCGCTGTAACAGCAGGATTGTTTGCTCAACAGTTCCAGCACATACATCCGCACCGGATGTCCCATGGCTTTTGCGAAACGGGCGGCCTGGATTTGTTCTTCTGTGAAAATGACGGTCTCTTCCACTATGGTTCGTGATTTTACGAACAAAGATATGCAATTTTTAGAATAATGGGCGTTTACCAGCCGGTTTTTTCCCGGCCGTACTTCCGGAAGCTGGATAAGTCCCGATCCCAAATACGATAATAATAACTTCCATGATTCACTTCAAGATTACCGGGTGTCTCGGAAATAATAATGTCAATATCAATTGAGTCTTTTGGCTGATTTCAAATGAAGCATTATAGCCGTTCCTTCTTTTTATGTATATTAATTATTATAATTAATCAAGATATGATAAACGAGAAAATTTCTGAACAAATCAACACCCTGAGCCGCGAGATTTACGCCAAGGAGCAGGACCTCCAGAAGATGGTTAACGGCGCTCACTATGACATCGTCGATGTGCTGGACATCTGTCTCCAGATCATGCTCCTTCAAAGCAGGATGATTGCGCTGAAAGAAATTGTCCAGGATCCGGATCCCAGGGTAAAAAGTAACCAGAATATAAACTGATATGAATCCGGACGAAATAAAACCCCGCCAAGTTATTGGCCAAATACTTGCTCAAACAGGCAACCTGACAGAACAAGCCCTTGATCATGCCCTGTTCCGGATATCGGCAATATTGTCTATGAACTTCCGGGATACGAACTCACTGAACCCATGGTTCCGTAATGCGATAGTTAAAAAGCAGATTGAGAATATTCTTCGTGAATATACTGGCCAGGTGGTTCGATTAACTGAGAATCAGACCCGGAAGATATGGGAACTCACGGAAGAAAAAAACGATCAAATGGTTATCGGAAAGCTCCTTGAAGCCACTGGCGCCACTATTTTTATCGGAAAATTATACAAGTACCTCAATAGGCTGATCCCTGAAAAGACTGATCCGAGACTCAGTATAACCGTAACAAAGGAAGCGGTTGAACAAGTTTTAAAATCACCCCGTAACACCCAGGCTTTGAAT
>CAZANK010000493.1:0-3079 GCA_964486235.1 uncultured Prolixibacteraceae bacterium
AAAAGTTTGCTGGAGGTGGAATTACGGGGATGGGCCAGCCGGATCAAAGGCAAAGGCACCTTTGTCTTAAACCGGACAGAAGATAAGCACCTGACCCGGGCTCTTGGCTCCTTTAATGCCATGAAGGAGAGTTTCACCGACAACCTGGTCCGGGAAGGTTTTGCGCCCAAAAACATCATCCTGGAAAAAACAGTGCTTGAAAACGGAATTTCTTCACACATCAACAACCGTCATTATATCATTGAAGGTCCCGTTTTGAAGATCCACCGCCTGAGGTACGGCGACGATCTTTTGCTGAAAGAGGAGACCAAGTACATCTCCATGTCGATCTGTCCGAAAATAAACAGGCTGGATCTGGATCAGCCCCTGATTTCTATTTATGAAGAAAAATACCATCTGTCCCTTGAAAATGTGGAACGCACGTTGGGCAATGCGATTATTCACCCGGGAGAGGTCAATACTTATTTTGAGAATGAGGCCCCTCTCGCTGTCTTCATTCTCGATGGCGCCATTTTTTGCCGTCACGGAAAGATCGTTGAAATTGAAAAGTCTCTTTATCGCGGCGACAAGTATAAATTCTCCATCACCATCAAGCCGCAACTCTTTATAAAAAAGGCTGGTATATGATCTGGTTTCCCAGGCGCGCAGAACACATCCTTTCTGTTACTTTTGTAAGTTGACAAAGACAAATTGGCATCATGGATACAACAGAAATACTTATCCGGATCAGAAAGATCGTCCGGTCCATTAACCTGGAGTCAAAAAAAATACAAAAAGAATATGGCGTCAGTATTCCCCAGGTACTTTGTCTGAATTACCTCTATCACTCCGCAGGATACCAGTCTACCCAAAGTGATATCCGTAAGTTTATGAATCTCAATCCCAGTGCGGTCAGTGGTCTTATCAACCGTCTTGAATCAAAGAACCTGCTGGCACGTCTTCCAAAATCAGGAGATAAACGCGTTGTCAACATCGTGCTCACCTCCAAAGGGAGTAAATTACTGGAAAAAATCCCCCCCCTTTTACATGAACAGCTATCACAAAAACTCCGGTTGCTTGATCATCATAAAATTTCACAAATCAAGGAAAGCCTGAATATTTTAATCAACATCCTTGACATTCAAAACATTGAAGCGCTCCCAATGATCACGATCGATGAAAACATGGAAGACTCGGAGCAGGAATTTGCTTAACCGGGTTTTGCCCCGTTCTCATCAGACACCGGTCAACCGTTTGTTCACGTGAGCAATCCATCCCGTCAACTGAATCAAGCGCATACTTCTCTGACGAACTAATTTATTCTTAGAATCGACCGACAATTATTTTCATAAAATCGTACTCAGCTATTCTTCAATTACTTATAGACTATTTTCGATCAAGATCGCTGAGCCTAATTTTGTAAAATAGTCAAAAAGGCGTAATTTTGTTCGCATAGAAAGTAATTTAATGACCAAATGGAGTTAATAAACGGAGTTCAACAAGACATTTTTAACGGTGTTCAACAAGACATTGCCGGCAGGATCAGCATGGAGAGTAATCTATCCAACTGGAAAGACTGGAAATGGCAGCTTAAACATGCCATCACGACCATCGAAGCGTTTGAATTTTTATCAGGAATCACGTTCGGGGATCACGAGAGGGAAAAGCTGAAAGAAACCGTGACGAAATTTCCGCTTTCGATCACCCCCTATTACTTATCTTTAATTTCGAAAGAAAACTACCGGAATGATCCTGTTTTTAAACAGGCCTTTGCCGATGTCCGGGAGTTACACGTGTCGCCTAATGAACTGGAGGATCCTCTATCGGAAGAGCATGACAGTCCCGTTGAAGGGATCACCCACCGGTATCCGGACCGGGTCCTTTTTCATGTCAGCAATCTATGCGCCATGTATTGCCGGCATTGTACCCGTAAACGAAAAGTAGGGGATGCCAGTCACATTCCAACCAGGGAGCAGCTTCAGAAAGGGATTGATTACATCAAAGCCACGCCTCATGTCCGGGACGTCTTGCTTTCGGGGGGAGACCCGTTCATGTTGCCGGACAGTCTGCTTGATTGGCTCCTGTCCCAAATTACCGCAATTCCGCACATCGACGTTGTTCGTATCGGAACAAGAATACCGGTCGTCCTCCCCTACCGTGTCACAGATAGCCTGGTCACGATGCTAAAAAAATACCAACCGCTTTGGATCAATACCCATTTCAATCATCCGCGCGAGATTACCAATTCTTCGCGCGAAGCATTACGCAAGCTTGCCGACGGCGGCTTCCCGTTAGGAAACCAGACGGTATTACTGGCCGATATCAACGACTGTCCCCGGATCATGAAAAAACTTGTACACAAATTGGTGCAGAACCGGGTGCGGCCTTATTACATCTACCAATGCGACCTCTCGGAAGGCCTTTCTCATTTTCGCACGCCGGTTGGCAAAGGCATCGAGATCATGGAAAGCCTGATCGGACACACCAGCGGATTCGCGGTTCCCACCTACGTGATTGACGCACCGGGAGGTGGCGGGAAAATCCCACTTATGCCCAATTATATCCTTTCCTGGTCTACCCACAAAGTGGTGCTCCGAAATTATGAAGGGGTGATCACCACCTACAAGGAGCCCGAACATTACGAAAACAGATTTTGCGACCGGGACTGCCCAAATTGCAACCTGGAACTCAACCTGAACGAAAGTGACGAAATACAGTCGCTCGGAATTGAAAAACTGCTTTCCGATTCCAATGACTCCATCTCGCTGATTCCTCAGGATAACGAACGTCACCAACGAAGAGAATAAGCGCTTCATACGCCGGATAAATACGCCTTTAAAGAGGCCTGCATCCCGCTGAAGCGCACAAATCCGAAAACCATGAACGACATCTTTCAACGACTGGGCCATTCGCTTGTTCATCACGGTGGGACAAGCAACCGTATTTACCTGATGAGCTTCAACTGGAACGATCAGAACATGCTTCTGCAGGAACTGAACCAGTTGGCCTTAGAAAAAAAATACACCAAGATCATCGCGAAGGTGCCGGCCAGGGCTATTCCCCTGTTTCTGGCAGATGACTATCAGGTTGAAGCCAACAT
>CAZANK010000494.1:0-3074 GCA_964486235.1 uncultured Prolixibacteraceae bacterium
CGGCTTGGGCACATACGAACGTAGATAAACTGATATCAATGAACAAATCTAATTCTGTGTTCACAAAATCCTCCACGACAGCATTCTTAGGAAGCGCGTGGGAACAAAAGTCTTTCTTGTTAATTTGATGAACGTTTTTTTCCGCAGTCTTGTCGTCAACAAAGCATAAATCAGTCCACTTGATTTGCCTTTGGTCCAATAATTCCGTAAGGCGTTCAAATGCCTTATGATCGTGATCGGTCCATACGATACCTGCGGTCCGGGCCGAATCCAGATTCACAAACTTTTTCGTTCTTCTCGCAGCTCCGATGCGCTGACCGACCAACCCTTTATCCAGTTGTCTTTTAAATCCCATGATGGTTGCAAAAATATGAATTTGTTTGCGATTACCCATATCAGATTAAAAAAGTAAACGAAAAAAACCTAAAAAATCAAAAATCGAATTTCTGAAGAGCTGATTACTTTAAAGTTGTCATTTTCTGATGATTGATCAGGTGATCATCTTCAAAAACTCATCTTCGGAGATCACAGGGATACGCAGCTTTTCAATTTTTTCCAGTTTGGAGGGGCCGATATTGCTCCCTCCAAGGAGAAATGACGTATTTTTTGAAATGGATCCGACATTTTTACCGCCGTGTTTTTCGATCAGGGCCTTTAGTTCATCCCGTGAATGTTTATCGAATGTTCCTGAAATGATGATATTTTTTCCTTCCAGCTTTTTACTTCGGGAGCCAACGATGCCCGGATGGAGTTCAAATTGCAGTCCCTGTCGTTTTAGCCGATCGATTATCTCGAGATTATTGTTATCGTTGAAGTAACGGACGACACTTTCAGCAATTTTTTCTCCGATTTCATCGATGCTGACCAACTCATCCAGGGTTGCCTGCCGGATCCGGTCGATGCTGATGAGATTGCGGGCCATCTTTTTGGCTACAGTTTCACCGACAAAGCGGATGCCGAGTGCATACAGTACCCTCTCGAAAGGCACTTGTCCGGACTCCTCAAGGCTCTTCAGGATGCGATCAGCCGATTTTTGTCCCATTCGTTCGAGGGGGACAAGCTGTGCGGCAGTGAGGTCATACAGGTCGGCACTGTTGGAAATTAACTTTTCCTGATACAGCAATTCGACCGTTTCTTCGCCCAGTCCGTCGATATTCATGGCCTTGCGGCTGATAAAATGGATGATCTTTCCCTTGATTTGCGGTGGGCAACCGTTTTCGTTAGGGCAATAATGGGCAGCCTCGCCTTCACGCCTCACCAGTTCTGTTCCGCATTCCGGACAGACGCTGGTAAACCGGACTTTCCCGGCCATCGGGTGACGAATTGAACGGTCGACCCCCACGATCTTGGGAATGATTTCGCCTCCTTTTTCAACAAAAACGGTATCCTGCAAATGCAGGTCCAGTTTATTGATGATATCGGCATTGTGAAGGGAAGCACGTTTTACGACCGTACCGGCCAGAAGTACGGGGGTGAGGTTGGCGACCGGTGTGACGGTTCCCGTTCTTCCGACCTGGAAACTGACCGATTCCAGGACTGTGCTCACCTGTTTTGCTTTAAATTTGTAGGCAATGGCCCATCTTGGCGATTTGGCAGTAAACCCCAGGTTGTTTTGCAACCTCCCGGAGTTTACTTTGATCACGATCCCGTCTGTAGCCACAGGCAAATTGAACCGCTCTGTATCCCAATAGTTGATAAAGTCAATAACACTCCCGATATCTGCGCATTTTCTGATGTGTTCGGATATTTTAAATCCCCATCCTGCAGCAAGGCAGAGGTTCTCGTAATGGCCGTCTTCCGGAAGATTTTCGCCCAGCAAATGATAAAAGTATGCGTCAAGCCTTCTTTTGGCAACTTCGGCCGAATTTTGCAGCTTAAGGGTTCCTGAAGCGGCATTCCGGGGATTGGCAAACAGAACTTCTCCGGCTTCCTCGCGTTGTTTGTTCAGTTCCGTAAAGATATCGAAGGGAAGAAGGACTTCTCCTCTGATCTCAAATGTTTCAGGGTATCCGCTTCCTTTCAACCGGAGCGGGATACTGCGAATCGTCCGTATATTCATGGTTACGTCGTCGCCTTTTTCTCCGTCACCGCGCGTCACCGCCCTGGCAAGGCTTCCGTCTTCGTACGTGAGGCTGATGGACGTGCCATCGTATTTCAACTCGCAGACAAATTCATAAGGTTCATTGACCTGTCTTTTGATGCGGTTGTCAAAG
Organism: uncultured Prolixibacteraceae bacterium; assembly: GCA_964486235.1. Taxonomy (GTDB): domain Bacteria; phylum Bacteroidota; class Bacteroidia; order Bacteroidales; family Prolixibacteraceae; genus JBCFBK01. Next base: position 2,214 of record CAZANK010000494.1, read on the forward strand.
TCGATCAGGTCCTGCTCCGAATAGCTGTTTGCCAGCGACAACATCGGATACTGATGCTTTACCTGGATGAATTCCTGGTTAAGGTCACTTCCTACCCGCCGGGTCGGAGAATTGGGGTCAAAAAAATCAGGATTCTCAATTTCCAGCTTTTCCAATTCTTTCAGCTTCATGTCAAATTCATAATCACTGATTGTTGGGTTGGACAGAACATAATACTGATAATTATGTTCTTCCAGCTCTTTCCGGAGTGACTCGATCCGCTGCCTGACTAATTCTTTATTCATCGCAGAAGTTTTACGCGAAAATACAAAAACAGTTTAAATGAAAAATGACCTGGATGCATACTTGTCTGTTCATGACTTAAAACCGTTCGATGCTGACCGATTTTCGAAAATCATTTAGTTTCTTTGCAGTGAAAAGGCACTGTGGATTGTTTGATTTGAAAAGCTGTGCCTGTTGCTGGTTTAAGGCAGCATTGACAATCAGATATGGGAATTCAAAAAACCTAAAAATAAACAGGATGAAGAGAATTATTTCCACGCGCAAGGCGCCGGCCGCGATCGGGCCATACAGCCAGGCCGTTGAAGTCAACAGTACGCTTTATATTTCAGGCCAGGTTCCGATAAATCCCGAAACAGGGAAAATGGCAGAAGGGGGTATTACTGAGCAAACAATTCAGGTCATGAAGAATATCGGTGCCATTCTGGAGGCTGCCGGCTATTCATACAACGATGTGGCCAAGTCGACTTGTTTGTTGAGCGATATGGCCAATTTCAAGGACATGAATGCGGTTTATGCGGTTTATTATCCTGAAAATCCCCCGGCACGGGCTGCCTTCGCGGTGAAGGACCTGCCGTTGGG
>CAZANK010000495.1:0-3074 GCA_964486235.1 uncultured Prolixibacteraceae bacterium
CGTGGATAACTGGAAAGCCGAAAACGTTGAACTTCCGCCCGAAACCACCCTCACCCTGGATGGTACCGGCCTCACGGAAGAGCAAATATTGGCGAAGGCCATCCTGTTTACCTATGACATCCGCCATGATGATCGGGCACTCCGGAAAGATCCGTCGTTATTCGAAAAACTGCGTGGCGATTATCCGGTACGCAGGGAATTCCCGGCTTTTACCCTTTTCCCGGAGAACGCTGAACCGGCAACGATAGAAAAAATGAGAGGACTGGGGTTCAAAATAAACAAGGATAACGGGTCGTGAGTTTTTCCGGTCTCCGGTCTCCTCTTTAGCAATTTAATTATAACCAGTTAACAATTGAATACGATGAAAAAATTAGCAGACATTGGATTAATCGGGTTAGCCGTGATGGGCGAAAACCTGGTATTGAACATGGAAAGCAAAGGCTTCACCGTCGCCGTTTACAACCGCACGGTGGACAAAGTGGACAAATTCGTCAGCGGCCGCGGCGCCGGCAAGAATTTTATCGGGGCGCATTCCATCGAGCAGTTGACCGCTTCCTTAGAAAGACCGCGCAAGGTGATGATGCTGGTCAAAGCCGGACAACCGGTCGATGACTTCATTGAACAATTGATCCCTCACCTGGAACCGGGCGATATTATCATTGATGGCGGAAATTCTCATTTCCCCGACACCATTCGCCGGACGAAGTATGTGGAAAGCAAAGGATTGCTTTACATCGGAACCGGAGTTTCGGGCGGTGAGGAAGGCGCCCTTCTGGGCCCGTCGATGATGCCCGGCGGATCTCCGGCAGCATGGCCTCATGTGAAAGAAATTTTCCAGGCTGTTGCAGCCAAAGTGGAAGACGGTTCCCCCTGCTGTGAGTGGGTAGGTGAAGGCGGTGCCGGTCATTTCGTAAAGATGGTCCACAACGGTATCGAGTATGGTGATATGCAGATTATTTGCGAAGCCTACCAGATTATGAAAGACCTGCTGGGAATGAGCGCTGATGAAATGCATGAAGTATTCAAAAAGTGGAACACGGAAGAACTGGATTCCTACCTGATCGAAATCACCCGCGACATTCTGGCCTTTAAAGATGAAGATGGTCAGGCAATCGTGGAAAAGATTCTCGATACAGCTGGTCAAAAGGGGACCGGAAAATGGACCGGTGTGGCTGCCCTCGATCTTGGAATTCCTTTGACCTTAATCGGTGAATCCGTTTTTGCACGTTGTCTTTCCGCACAAAAAGATTTGCGTGTCGCTGCATCAAAAGCGATCAGCGGGCCAAAGGCTGAATTTAAAGGAGACAGGGCGCAGTTCATTGACGACATCAAGATGGCCCTTTACGGAGCCAAGATCATCTCTTATGCGCAGGGCTATAACCTGATGATGGAAGCCGCCAAGGAATACAAATGGAACCTGAATTACGGCGGCATTGCCCTAATGTGGCGGGGTGGATGTATTATCCGTTCGGCTTTCCTGGGCGACATTAAAAAAGCGTTTGACAACAACCCTGGCCTGCCGAACCTGCTTTTGGATCCTTTCTTCAAAGGGAAGGTGGAAGCAGCGCAGGCCGGATGGCGCAGGGTATGCGCTACAGCCGTTGCCAATGGCATTCCTGCTCCGGCGCTGACTGCAGCCTTGTGCTACTTCGACGGCTTCCGTACCGAACGCCTGCCGGCCAACCTGTTACAGGCCCAGCGTGACTACTTCGGCGCCCACACTTATGAGCGCGTCGACAAACCCCGTGGCCAGTTCTTCCACACCAACTGGACCGGCCGTGGCGGCGAAACCGCCTCATCCACCTACGTGGTCTAAAAAATTATCTCTGATAAATTGGTTCTGAACAGCCAATCCCAAATTTGGGATTGGCTGTTCATTATTCCTCCAGTATCGGGAATTCTTTATAGAATTTGAGTAGCGAAATCGTTTCTGTCCGAAGCTTGCTGCGGACAAACTTTTTCATATCCGGATCCATTAATTCACCTAACCCGTTCAACAATCCTTTGTCGCCGACTGTCTCAAGGAGATCAATGCATTTTTGGATGTATTCCGGAAGCGGCATCTTCATTCTGGTTTCGACAATCGATTTATTGATCGGAGTATGATTCTGCGCAAAAAACCAGCAATCGAAAATATCCCTGTTTGTGACCTCGTTCCTGTCAAGTAAAGCACAAAGCTTATGCGCAAACATATCAGAGGGAACCATCACTTTCATATTAATTCCAAGCAGATTCTTTATTTCATAGTGATTATTCCACTGTCTGTTGGAAATCTCAATTTTCAGCTTTCGCTCTGCGATACCATAATCCAGGACAATGATCAATCCATAGAATTTCATTGCTTCGTCAAAGATCCTTCCGTACCTGAGGACAATTTTTCGAATCTTCTCATATACAATTTCCCCTTTGGCAATATCGAGCAGATCAAAATCCAGGTCGATTGACACCCGGGGTAACTCATAAAAGAACATGAGTGCTGTTCCTCCTTTAAATCCCAGACACGAAGCCAGCTCCAGGTCGGAATAAATATCCTTGAGAAGTTGCACCAAGAAGAACTTATGCTTATTAATATTCACCATCTTTTAGTATTTTTTGTACCCGTGTCACCAGTGTTTTCGATCCGTATATTGGCAAGAGTTGGTATATCAATTCTTTATTTAAAGGATTAAGATTATCGAAAACACACTGCCTGTTCAAATAAAGGAGGTCTAAAAAAGCCCTCTCCGGAGAGGCGATATTCACATTTCCCTCACGGTTCAAACCCTTTGTAACAACCAGGATCTCACCCTTTATTTTCCGATAGGAGAATGTCCGATTCTCAATCTCAATATTCCTGCTCAGATAACTGACAGAGGTTATCCGTTCATCATACTGAAAAATAATCCCCGCCCTTTGCAGAACATATTCCAATGAGATATAGGAAGGGGTATAGAGAACACAAGCCAGCTCTTCAGGAGGATATCCTGCTTTCGCATAGATCCCTTTCCGGGGGTTCAGCAGTCTTCCGGTCCGGACATAGTAATTCACCTTCCCGTTCATTGCGTTAAAATCACTCTCCCCGACAAGCACCGCAA
>CAZANK010000496.1:0-3063 GCA_964486235.1 uncultured Prolixibacteraceae bacterium
TGCTCGGAGATCCTCGATACGTCCGTTGGTGCACGAACCGATGAACACCTCGTCGATGACCGTCCCCTCCACATCGGTCACGGAACCAACGTTGCCGACATCATGGGGTTTGGCGACCTGGGGATCATCGGCTCCGAGAAAAAGACGCTATTCAAAGGCAATTATTATGGTGGAGTTGGCGGCGGCATCCGGATCAGAAACGAAAACCTGGTGTTTAAGACGATCCAAATCCGCCTGGCCTATTATCCGAATCATCCCGGCGACACTGGCGGATTTGGTTTTATTTTCACGGAAATGGGCCATGAAGATTTTTACAGCTTCCAACCCCGGAAACCGGAGGTTTTGCAATACCGGTAAAGAAGACTGACCATTTAACCAGTTACCATTTGGCCATCTAACCGTATCGCTATCTCCTTTTCCCTCAACCCACAGCTCATCGCTTCCCGTCTCCCTTCCCGGTTACAGATGATCAAAGAAATACCGGCTGATTTTTGTCATCAGATGAAGTCTTTCCTTCCCGAAAATATTGTGGGCGTGGCCAGGGTAGGTGAAAAAATCGACCTGCTTGTTTTGCCTGATGCATTCCTGGAGAAACATCATGCTGTGCTGCATCACCACCGTTTCGTCCTGAACACCGTGGATCAGCATCAGCTTCCCGTCGAGTTGACCCACGTGAGCAGCCATGTTGGTACGCTGATAGCCTTCCGGATTTTCATCGGGAAGATCCATGTATCGCTCCCCGTACATCACTTCATACATGCTCCAATCCACCACCGGTCCGCCTGCAACGCCAACCTTGAATGTCTCCGGATGCCGCAGCATGAGGTTCAGCGTCATAAACCCGCCGTAGCTCCATCCGTGCACGCCAATCCGGTTATGATCCACGTAGGGCAGCTTCTTCAGGTATTCGATCCCTTTCATCTGATCGGCCGTTTCCGCTGTTCCGAGCCGGCGGTGAATGATTTCTTCAAAGGCCTTTCCCCGGTTGGCGGAACCACGGTTGTCCAGCGTCACACAGATATACCCCTCCGATGCCATGTAATACTGCCACCAGTCGGCCGCATTCAGCCACGTGTTGGTCACCAGTTGGGCGTGAGGACCACCATACACATAGACGATGACCGGATATTTCCTGGCGGGATCAAAGCGGGGCGGGAGGATCATGCGGCCGTACAGGCCGGTCTTATTGTCTGCCGCCTTGATCGTGAAAAGCCTGTTTTCTCCCAACTCGTATCCGGCAAGCGGATCGGCTGACTGATGGATCGTGGTCAGATAGTTGCCTTCAGCACTGATCAAATCACATTTGGAAGGCATGGCGGATGCTTTCCACTGGTCGATAAACAGGTTCATGCCGGGCGAGAAAGAGGCCGCGTGGGTGCCGGCATCGTGACTCAGTTTCCGGAGCTCGCCGGTTGTCACATCCACCTTGCAGATATGTCGTTCGACCGGGTTCTCTATGGTCGACTGGATGAAAATGTACTTTCCGCGGGCGCCGTAAAAATCGGTGACTTCCCAGTTTCCCTGGGTTAACTGACGGATCATCTTCCCGTCCGTGTTGTAAAGATAGAGGTGAAACCAGCCGTCTTTCCTTGACCAGTAATAAAACAGATCGGGGTTGTCGTCAGAGAAGCGGATCGGATGGAGTGGCTCCACGTACGTTTTCCTTTTTTCTTCGAGAAGGGTGTTTGCTTTTTTTCCCGTTTCAATCGCGTAGCGGTTCAACTGCATGTGATTTTGTTCGCGGTTTAACTCGGCCAGGTAGATGAAGCGGTCGTCAGGTCCCCAACTGATGTTGGTCAGATAATGGTCATCGGGAGCGCCGGTGTCCAGAAAAGTGGTTTGTCCTGTTTTCGTGTGATAGATTCCGACAGATACCTGGTGACTGGTCATTCCGGCCATCGGGTATTTTACAGGATGATGGACCGCTTCGCGCGCCGTAAAATCAACCAGCGGATAATCCCGGACCATCCGCTCATCTTTCCGGTAAAAAGCGAGGTATTCCCCGGTTGTTGACCAGAACGTCCCCTTGGTAATGCCAAACTCCTGCCGGTGAACTTTTTCCCCGCAGACGATCCCGGGTTCGGTCTCAAAGGTGATTTGTTTCTCCCCCTCCGGTCCCAGGATAAACAGATTCTGTCCTTTGACATATGCCAGGTGGTTGTTTTGGCTGCAAAAGTCAGGATGCTCCGCGTGTGCAGGCACAGACAGGCGAAGCGTGAAGGATTTCTTTGCCGGGTCAAACAGCAGGAGGCGGTGCCGGTACTGCATTTGCATCAGGTGGTCGGGCGTGAAGGAAAAGGAGGGAAACTCCGTGAATGGGATTCCGGTCTTCCCCGGCGTATCGTTCAGGTCGCGGATCGTCAGCATAACCGTCGGTTTTTCCTGTCCGGCAGCGCTGCTCCAAAGGGTATCGTTCCTGATGAAAACATACGTATTCTCATCTTTCCACTGCAGGGCGCGAAGCTGTTCCGGGTTAAGCTCACGGTAGCGCCCGAGGACGGCATCCTCGAGGGCCATCTTTTTTTGGGGACAGGCAATTGCCGGGATCAGCCAAAGAAATAACAGGATGGATGATAGCTTCATAGCGGTTTATTTAACTGAAAAGATCAAGGATTTCTTCTTTTGTAATGTCTCTGAAAGGATTGGTTGCCTGGACGAATTTCTCTGCCAGTGCGGACTTGCGTTCCTGGAGGACCTGGATTTTTTCTTCGACACTGTCTTCGGTGATAAAACGGTAAACGATGACTTTCTTGTCCTGCCCGATGCGGTGAGCCCTGTTAACGGCCTGCATTTCGGCCGCCGGATTCCACCAGGGATCAATGATAAATACGTAATCTGCCGCGGTGAGATTCAGTCCCACACCCCCTGCCTTGAGCGAAATCAGGAAGATTTGGGTTTCCGGATCTTTCTGAAATTTTCTGATTTCGCTTTCCCGTTGCTTGGTTTGTCCGGTCAGTATCGTATGCTTCCATCCTTTTTCGATGACCTGAGCCCTGACCAGTTCCAGATGCTTGACAAACGAAGAAAAGATGAGAACCTTATGCCTTTCGGCAACGAGACTCT
>CAZANK010000497.1:0-3058 GCA_964486235.1 uncultured Prolixibacteraceae bacterium
CCATAACATCCATCTCCAGCCCGTTTGTCCGTTCCATGACTGCAGGATCATGTCATCGGTGGCACCAGCCGGAACTTCTTCCGCAATCAGGTAATTGGCGATCTGGGCAGATAAAATGCCGATGACAATTGTAAGCTGATTGACCGAAACCAGTCTGCCCCTCATGTTTGCCGGAGAAATCTCAGCAATATACATGGGTGACAGGGCCGACGCCAGGCCAATCCCCAATCCGCCGACCAACCGGAAAATGACAAATGAAGTAAAACTGTTCACCGCACCGGTCCCGACAGCAGCTAAAGTGAAAAGCGCCGCAGCCAGGATCAGTGGCTTTTTGCGACCAAAGCTGTCGGCTAGATACCCCGACGAGATGGCACCGAACAAACAACCGATCAGTGCACTGCTCATCGCCCACCCCTGCAGATGAGGAGAGTTAGTGATCTCAAAAAAACGTTCGTAAAAAGGTTTGGCGCCTCCTATCACGACCCAATCGTAGCCGAACAATAATCCGCCCATCGCCGACACCAGGGTTATACCAAGAATAAAACGCTTGTTGAAGTCGATCTGTCCTTCCATTTTATTGATTTAGTTTTTCCAAAATTAGATGGAAATCAACGGGATAAAAATGAACAATCCTATGAAAACATGGACAATCTGATCATTTCTTGTCAAAATCATCCTAAGTAAACAGCCGATACAAAGAATCATAGCTGCTTTTAATTTCTTTACATTTGTGAGATGAATCATGAAAACCGATCCTTGTGTTTGTAATTTGGAATTCGAGATTTTATTTTTAAAACTTGTGTCTTGATACCTGATACCTGATACCTGATACTGAAATCATGAAGAAAAAAGACGGCTTCCCCGGACAACTGAGCTATGTAATCCCTGACAAAATTCTGGAACTGGTCAAAAGCAATCCGCTTACCGACGACCTGTATCTTACTGACATTGGTTATTACCCGCAGGCGCGTCATCATTTCCGGGAAAGGATCAGCGGTATTTCCCAGGCCATTTTGATCTATAATGTTCACGGGAAAGGTGTTGTTTCGACAGGCGGACTGCGTCAGGAACTGCCGCCCGATCACTTCCTTATCATCCCTCCCGGGGTGCCTCATGCCTATTTTGCGGATGCGCGGGATCCCTGGTCCATTTACTGGATCCATTTTGCAGGTTCAAAATCACGGTTGTTTTCCGGACCGGGTCTTCAACCGGTTCCCGTTGAAAGAGGCCCGACCTCCCGGGTCAACGACCGGATTGATCTGTTCAATGAAATTTTCAGGAACCTGGAAAGGGGATTCAGCATTGAAACACTTGAATATACCAATCTTTGCCTAAGTCATCTGCTGGCGTCGTTCACGCATCTCCGGCAATTCAGATTGGTGAAGGAGGGGATGGAAAAGGATCCGGTCACTCAAAGTATTAATTTCATGCTTGAAAACCTGGACCGGAAATTAAAGCTGGAGGAAATGGCCGATGAGGTGAAGTTATCGGCTTCACATTTCTCACGGCTTTTTACAAACAGGACGGGGCATTCCCCGATTGATTACTTCATCCAGCTCAAGATCCAGAGGGCCTGCCGCCTGCTTGACAACTCTGATCGGGGCATTGCCGAAGTGGCCCGGGAAATGGGCTTCGAAGACCAGTTTTATTTTTCGCGCCTGTTCCGGAAGGTGATGAACATGTCGCCGCGGGAATACCGCAAACGATAGCTGCCCAAAAGCGTCATCGCCCGTGAAGGCCTATGACGCTTCTGCTGTTTAAAAATGCGCGGGTCCCGTGCTGAATTCCGGATTTATACCGGCTCTGGTATTTTCATTTCTTCCCTCACCTTTTTATAAGCCAGCCAGTCAAAACCCCGGAGAAAGGCTGCGGCCGCCTCAGCACCCCGTCTGAACAGATCGACCTTGGCTTCTTCACGGATGGCAAAATTGAGCCAATCATGGTCACCAATATCGATTTTCCCGATCAGCATGCTGTAATCCGGATTTTTCAGGATGAAGTCATAATCATGCAGATGCCTGATCGAATTGAACATGGCCCCAAAAAGATTTAAAGGGGTACTGATCTGGTTGAGTTTGTTCCGGTCAACGCCCAGACGGACCCCAAAAGTCGGAAGACGCGGAACGGTATTCATTTTGTGAAAAACGTTGATCGGAAAATTGGACATAATACCTCCGTCTACAAAAAAGACTTCTTTGGGAACCGGTCCGTAGTACTTCACGGTTTCCTCCCATTGCTGTTTCGCTTCCTTCCCCCGCGGAACATGACTGATTTTTAAGGGTTCAAAAAAATAGGGGATTGACATGGAAGCCCGGACGTAAAGTGCCGGGTTCACCTTTTGCGGCTCCTTCCAATAGAGTTTGGCCATCGCCGGAAATTCAACCTTGGTTTCTGTGTTCAGTTCGGCAGAGATCAAAGCCAACCGCGGCTTTAATCCTTCGATCGTTTTATGGATCCCTTTCCTGATTTTCAGGTCAGGGGGTAATACGCCGAATTTATTCTCCAGGTCTGTCTGGGAAGTAATACCGTATTTCTTCAGGAAACCGCTCAGCCATTGGGTAAAGTCATTGCCCGGATTTAATCCAAGATGATCAAAAATATCGTCAAGAACCTGCCACCCTTTCCAGATCAGCTTTACCCGCCGGGCCTTTTTCAAAATAGCATCAATAAAGTCCTTTGTATCGTCATCACCATCGACAAAGTCAAACAGGTTTTTATTGACCAGTTCTTCGATCACCAATGATGACTTCACTTGTGAAATAGCTCCAAGTCCGGCCAGCAGCATCGCATTGATCGATCCCGCCGACGTCCCCGCCAGACTCAGGAACCGGATCCCCATTTGCTCCAGCACATAGGTATACCCGACCAACGCGACGCCGAGCACTCCCCCGCCTTCCTGAACCAGTTCGATATACTGGTTTCCTTTGTCATCCAACACATCAGAGAATTCCTTCTCATTAATCCCGTCCCGCTTCAGTTCTTCAATGATCTTGACCACTGAAGGATTCTCGGTAAAATCTGTGATCTTCATAAATTGTATTATTCCGGTTACTCATTG